>JAQBNV010000668.1 GCA_028288395.1 Adhaeribacter sp.
AAAAGGTTTATTGGCCTGCTCGGGTTTTAATTCCGGAAAATGGCTGTACTGTACTGCCGAATCGCCATATACTGGCTGGATGGTCCGGCTCACGGCATCGGCAAATTGTTCGGCCGACATCCGCTTGCGCAACATGCCGGTGAAGCGATAATCGGGGGCATTAATTTTTTGTTCGTCTTTTACCCCCACCGAAGGCAACTGATACGTTTGGGAGGTGGCAATCAGGTAAATCAATTCTTTTACATCGTAATTCCGGGCCACAAAATCCGAAGCCAGCCAATCGAGCAAATCCTGGCTCCAGGGCTCATTGTCCATCGCGTCTACGGGCGCTACAATGCCGCGCCCCAGCATCTGGCCCCATACCCGGTTTACGATGGTACGATAAAGACGGCCATTGGCGGGTTTTGCCAGATTTTCGGCCAGCTGCCGTAATTTTTCTTTTACCGGAGCGGCTTCATCAATGGTGCCCAGCTCTTCCCACAATATTTTGGTGTCGGCCATTTTGCCGGTAGGCACATCGCACCGGTTTATCTCCAAAGTACTGTCGGCAAATATATTCGCAAACGCGTAGGCATCTTTCAGTTTCCAGTCGCTGATAAAGCTATCGTGGCAGGAGGTACACTTTAAATTAAGGCCCAGTAAAACCTGCGAAACATTTTGCGCGGCCTGCATTTCGGCGCGCTGGCTGGCATTTACGACGCCCCGCCACTGTATACCCTTGATAAAGCCCTGCGATTCTTTTGAAGGGTTTAGAAGCTCTTTTACAAACTGGTTGTAAGGCTTATTCGTTTGCAACGATTTATAAAGCCAGTCCGAAATATTATAACGGCCTTTGGTAATATAGCCGGTGCCGGAATAATCATTGCGGAGAGCATCGTTCCAGAAGGTAAGCCAGTGCAGGGCATAATCATCGTTCCGGTTTAACAATTGCCGGACCCAGAGAGCCCTTTTGTCGGGGCGGGTGTCTTGGGCAAAGGCCGCTAGTTCTTCCGGCGACGGCACTACACCAATAATATCGAGGTATATTCTTCTTAAATATACACGGTCGCTTACCACTACCGGCCAGGTAATTTTATTCTTTTTAAAATACTGGTTTACCCACAGGTCCACGGGGTTTTGCAGGTTTTGGGTGGCTGGTGGCAAGGCGGGCATCCGGGGTTTCAGCTCCGCTACCCGGAATATACTCTTTTGTCCCTTATCCGGCCAGGGTGCCCCCTTTTCTATCCAGTAGGTAATCAGGGCAATATCTTCTTTGCTCAAGGGCTTGCCTTTGCCCGGCATGGCTTCTTTGTGGCTGCGGGGCAGGTTTATCCGGCGGATAATTTCGCTATTGTGGGGCTCGCCCGGTACAATTATCGGCCCGGATTTGCCGCCTTTAAATACCAGATCCCGCTGGTCTAACCGTAGTTCGCCTTTTATTTTATCGGAGCTGTGGCATTTATAACAGTTGTGCGCGAAGATGGCCCGTACCTGGGTATTCAGCTCTATTTGCTGCTCATGGGCTAGTTTACCGCCGCTTCCTTTTAGCGCTACTAAATTAAAGTTACCCCCACCGCCGGACGCATCTTCGTAATCATCGCTCCAGGGGATAACACTGGTCAGGTAAACCTCGCCGTGGGTAAGGGTGGCCCCATAATGCCCGGCGGCGGTAACGCCTACAGCCGTAAATAAAAGGATGCCCCGGTAATATTTTATCAGATTCCAGCGGTCTTGTTTCTGGATGATATAAAGAAAGCCTGCCGCCACTATACCCAGCACGGCGGTAGCTACACCAGTCCAGCGGTGAATGGCCAGGGTATCGCCGCCGTAATCTTCCTGGCCGGCCAGCATCCAGCCCAAAATAGCCGAAAGCACCGCGCCGGCTGCCCCCAATATTACCAGCAGATCGATGCCCGGCCGCAGCCGGGAAGTAAAGTTTTTGAAGGTAAATATTTCTAATAAAGCCGCCAGGCAAAGTAAGGTTACCGGAAAATGAACGGCCAGCGGGTGCAGCCTGCCCAAAAGTTTAAATAACCAAAAAGTTTCATTTCCGCCACCGGTTGCAACAACGGCTGTATCCGGATCGGCCATGCCGTTGGCTATAAAAATAGGGCAAAAAAAACAAGCTACTAAAACGACAACCAAGGTCTGGTATCTATAATTTTTAAAAGCTTTCCAATTCATTTCTTTGGGTTTATAAATCCGGAAGAAAACAGGGGGCGCTGTTTTCGGAATTTAATTTTCTCTAATATAAAAATATTCAGGCAATTAACCATCCTGTACTGTCCTGCCCGCGGGCCTTACCAACCCTAAATAGTTTTGATTAAGCCGATGCAGGAGAATCAAAAAAAAGCATAACCCTTTACCGGCGGCGGCAAAGGGTTATGCTTTCGGCAACAAAGTTGGTGTTAGTAGCCCTTGTTCTGAATTAAATCTTTGTTAATCAGAATTTGGGGGGCTGGTATCGGGAAAACGTGTTCCGTTTCGGTAAATACATAATCAAGGGCATTAAATGCTACCCCGCCCCGCGGTACGGTAGGGTTTGCTTTTTCCTTGGCAGCATAAGCATTCATAAACTGGGCCAGCTCGGCTGGGGTTTTGGTCCGTTTTAAATCAAACCAGCGGTGGTTTTCAAAAGCCAGCTCAATTCGTCTTTCCTTCAGCAACTTGTCGCGGAAAGCCGCTTTGTCGAGGCCAGCTGCTTCCGCCAGCCCGGCGCGTTTGCGCACCTGGTTCAGGTAGTCGTAGGCTTCGGTGGAAGGGCCCGATTGTTCGTTAATACCTTCGGCCAGCATCAATAATACATCCGAATACCGTAGAACCGGCCAGTTATTATCTGTCCTGCCGGCAATGGTATGGGCATAACGGTATTTGTTTATAAATGGTACCGGTACCACCTCGCCTTTGGCATTGGTGTAGCTGGTTTTAAGCGAAATATCTTTCCGTTTATCGCCTGGTTCATAAGCCGCAATAATATCGTTGGTAGGAATATTGCGCCCACCCGGTACAATATTGGCAAATCCGGTAACAGCACCGGCCGAGAGCCGGGGAGCAAACGTATACATAAAGCTGCTCCACTCGCCCAGGTCGTTGCCACCCTGGTACTGTATTTCAAAAATAGATTCAATATCGTTCTTTTTTTGCGGATTAAAGTTGTCGGCATAATCAGCTACCAGGGCGTAGCCCAAAGGCAATGTTTGCTTCAGGGTGCTTACCGCTTCGGGATATTGTTTTTTGGTAAGATATACCTTTCCCAGCAAAGCCAATGCCGCACCTTTGGTTATCCGCCCGGCGTTGGCCGCATCGTATTTAACCGGCAGCACCGCAATCGCTTCTTTCAGGTCGGTTTCGATTTGGGTATAAACTTCGGCTTCCGGCGTCCGCAATAAGGCAAAGGCTTCGTTCGGATTTTTTAGGGTTTTTGTAACCAAAACCACATCGCCAAAATACCGCACCAGGTTAAAATAATAAAATGCTCTAATAAATTTTAACTGTCCCTCTAAAGGCCCTTTAACGGCTGGGTCGATGGTTGTACTGGCCGCGAGCTTTTCGAGGGTGAAGTTGGTATTATATAGCGCGGCGTAGTAATTATTCCACAAGTTAGATATTTCGCCGTTGCCGGAATTTACCGTAGAGAACTCGAAGGCTTCCCAGCCGCTGGCGCCACCCCGGTCCAGCGGGTTAAAATCGAGCGTGGTGTTATCCGAAGTAAATTCCTGGAAAAGATATTCGTTGTTAGTAATGCCCTGTAATTGACCGTAAACGCCGTTTAGCGCTTGTTCTACCTGGGTTTGATTTTTATAAAATAATTCTGAGCCAATGCGGGTCGGGTCGGTGGTGACTAAAAAGTCATCGTCGCACGAAACCCCAACCAGGCTGAGACAGATGATACCTATATATGTTATTTTTTTCATTTGATTAAAATTTAGAAGTTAACTCTGGCGCCTACGGAGAATGTTCTGGGAACCGGGTAAGACTCGTCGTCGTTGTTCAGTTCTGTTCCGCCTCTTACACCGGCATCGGGGTTATTGCCGGGATAATTCGTGAGCAGATACATATTAGAGGCGTTAATAAAAATCCGGGCATCGGTTAAGAAGGATTTCATCTTGGGCAGGGTATAACCCAGGGTAATATTTTTTACCCACATGTGGCTGGCATCGTACACGTAGCGTTCGCTGCTTTCCCGGGACCATTTAAAGTAATTAGTGCCCCCTTGTGAGTTTTTAGCGCCAGGGTTAGAACCCGGATTTTCAGGTGACCGCCACCGGTCTTTGGCTTTGTCCAACACGTTAAATACACCGTCCATGTTCATGGTAGAGGCCTCAATATTGCGGTAGACATCGTAGTTCTGAGCGCCCATAAATAAAATATTAAAATCGAAACGCTTGTAATCCACGGCAAAGGTCCAGGCCCAGTTAAAGGCCGGATTTGGATTACCTATTTCTACCATATCTTTGGTATCATAAGTAATTTCGCCATTGCCGTCGGCATCAAAAAATTTCATGCCACCCGGAATAACGCCATCCTGTTTTGGCGAAGCATCAATTTCGGCCTGGGTGTTAAAAATGCCGAGTTTCCGGTAACCGTAAATCATGCCAATGGGACGGCCCACTTTCTGCACGTTGTAGCCGCCATAAAAGCTGCCGTAGTAGAGCATATCGTTTTCGCCTTTAATGGCTAATATTTTGTTCCGGTTAAAAGCAATATTGGGGCTGGTCCTGAAATTGACGGCGCCGATGCTGGTTTTAAATTCCAAACCTAATTCCACGCCTTTGTTCTCTACTTTACCAATATTGGCCAAACTGGTGGTAAAGCCCGAAACAGCCGGTATCGAAATCGGCAGCAGCATATCGTTGGTAATCTTTTTGTAATATTCGGCGGTTAAAACCAGTTTATTATCCAGCAGCGCTAAATCCAAACCAATATCCAATTGATTCGATCTTTCCCAACCCAGGTCTACGTTGGCAAAAGAGCTTACTACTTTGCCCGGTGCAAAAGCGTTGCCCAATACGTAATTGTTGGCGTTCATGAAAGCTAAATGGGCATAATGTCCGCTATTGGCTGTTTCGGTTATGCCATAGCTGTTATTACCGGTCACTCCCCAACTGCCGCGCAGCTTTAAATCGGCTAACCAATTAAATTCTGGCATAAACGCTTCTTCCGAAATTCGCCAGCCCACCGAGGCTGCCGGGAAATTGCCGTATTTGTTTTCAGCGCCAAACCGCGAACTTCCTTCCCGCCGCATCGAAGCCGAAAACAAATATTTTTCTTTAAAGGAATAGTTTACCCTACTCAGGTAAGCCAGCATGGTCCAGCCGTATTCGTAGGAGTTAGCCGAACGTAAAGAGGCAGCACCCAGATAAGGTACTAGATCATCCGGAAAAGTATTACCCGAACCGTCAATGCCTCTTACTTTTTCTTCCTGGGCGGTAAACCCAACTAACAGGTCGAGGTTATGGTTTTCGCCTAATTCTGGGGCATACGTCAGCAATTGGTCACTTGAAAGGTTGTAAAGCTGATCCGTAATTTCGCGGGCGGTGGCAATGAGCGGAGGTGC
The DNA here is from genome assembly GCA_028288395.1 of Adhaeribacter sp. Classification (GTDB taxonomy): domain Bacteria; phylum Bacteroidota; class Bacteroidia; order Cytophagales; family Hymenobacteraceae; genus Adhaeribacter. Next base: position 5,537 of record JAQBNV010000668.1, read on the forward strand.
ACCCGAGGTGCCGGATGCTACCGCAGCGCCAATGGTAGAAGGTACGTACTCTTTAAAGCTATTGAAATTTACCTTGGCGTTTACCGACGACCGGAATTTCAGGCCTTTTACTATTGAAAACTCCAGATTGCCATTGGTTAAGGCATCGGCAATGTTGCGCCGGCGGAGAATATTATGCAGCATAAATACTGGGTTCGGGAAGCCAAAAACGCCGTCTACGCCCCCAATGTACGGCCGCAGGGTGCCATCTTCGTTGTAGGCTGGTTCCCGCGGATCCATGATCAGAGTAGACCCTACTAGTGCACTGCGCCCATCGGTGTTGGCCAGGTTTTGTTTCGAGTAGCTCCCGTTG
>JAQBNV010000673.1 GCA_028288395.1 Adhaeribacter sp.
TGATAAAAGCCGGCAGGCGCTCCGCTGCCGGTACCGAAGAAAATAAAATATGCTCCGGTAAAGGCACGGCGGCAGGTTTATTCGTACGTACCTGATTTAATATTTTTTCGCGACTACTCATCTTTCTTTTTGTTTTTTAAGTACCAATCCCGGAAACTCTGGGTAGGAGGTTGCGGGATTTCGCGCTGTTTGGCCCAGGGGTTTAGGGCCTTACTATTGGCCAGGCCCGGGAGCAGGCGCATCATGGTGCGACCCGATTTGCCGGCCAGCCGGTACAGTCGCGGGTTGGCGAGTAAAGTTCCCATGGCTTTCATGCTTTGCTTTTTGGTTTGGGGTACGTAGCCTTCTTCGCCCAGCACCTGCCGCCATTTGTACAATTGGTTATGAATATCGATTTTAACCGGGCACACATTGGTACAGGAACCGCATAAAGTGGAGGCAAAAGGCAAATCTGCATTTTCCCGCATGTCCATGTTGGGGGCTAGGATTGCGCCAATCGGTCCCGAAATTACGTAATGATAGCTGTGGCCGCCGCTCCGGCGATACACCGGGCAGGTATTGATGCAGGCTCCGCAGCGGATACACTTGAGCGAGTTATAAAAATCTTCGCGGCCCAGCTGCACGCTGCGGCCATTATCTACCAGTACAATATGCATTTCCTGGCCTTTAGCCGGCCGGTGAAAATGGCTGGAGTAAGTAGTAATGGGTTGCCCGGTGGCGCTGCGGGCCAGCAGTCGTAAAAACACGCCGAGGTTTTCGGCTTTGGGTATTATTTTCTCGATCCCCATCGAGGCAATATGTACTTTGGCCAGGTGCACGCCCATATCGGCGTTGCCTTCGTTCGTGCACACCACAAAGCCGCCGGTTTCGGCAATGGCAAAATTTACCCCAGTTATTGCCAAATCTGACGTCAGGAATTTTTCGCGTAAATGCTGGCGGGCCGCTTCGGTGAGGTAGGCGGGGTCGCTAGCTCCTTTTTCGGTACCCAGGTGCAAATGAAACAATTCGCCTACTTCTTCTTTGCGTTTATGAATACAAGGCAACACAATGTGGCTGGGCCGTTCTTTGGCCAACTGCACTACCCGTTCGCCCAAATCGGTATCAATTACGTCTATGCCATTGTCGCCCAGAAAATCATTTAAATGACATTCTTCCGTTAGCATCGATTTGCTTTTTACCAGCTTCCGGATGCCGTGCTGCTGAATAATAGACAAGATGATGCTGTTATGTTCGGCGGCATCGGCGGCCCAATGTACTTTAATGCCGTTCTGCTGGGCATTCTGCTCAAACTGTTCGAGGTAATTATCCAGGTTGCCCAGTACATTCAGCTTTATCTGGGAGGCGGTTTCGCGGAGCAATTCCCAATCGGGAACCTGGTGGGCCGCTACATCGCGTTTTTCCCGGATAAACCACAAAGCTTTGTCGTGCCAGTTGGCGCGTTCTTCGTCCTGTTGAAAAGTGGCCGCCGCGGTGGCGTGGTCGGGCGTGGGGTTGGTTGGGTTAGCCATTTCTTCCGTTTAATATTTCTGCAATGTGAACTACTTTAACCGCACTTTTCTGGCGCCGCAAAATGCCTTCGAGGTGCATCAGGCACGATACGTCGCCGCCTATTATATATTCGGCCTGGTTTATTAAATGATCCTGCACCCGGTCTTTGCCCATTTTGGCCGAAACGGCCTCTTCGGCTACGCAGAAAGTACCGCCAAAACCGCAGCACTCGTCGGGCCGGTCCAACTCCACTACCTGGATATCTTTTACCAGGTTCAGGAGGTAACCGGGTTTGGAAAAATCTTCGGCTACCAATTCCGACATTTGGCTCAGATGCAGCCCGCGTTGGCCGTGGCAACCAATATGGAAGCCTACTTTGTGCGGGAAACGGGCCTCCAGTTCTTTTACCTGGATAACATCAGTTAAAAATTCGCAGAGTTCGTAAACGCGCTGGCGGATATGTTGGGCACCGGCCGGATCTTTTTCATTGTGCAGGTGTTCTTTTACGTGCAGCACGCAACTACCCGACGGCGATACAATATAATCGTAGGTGGCAAAATTTTTCGTAAATAAGGCATCGCAGCCTTGGGCGTAATGCTCAAACCCCGAATTAGCCATGGGTTGCCCGCAGCAGGTTTGGTTCAGGGGGTAATCTACGTCCAGGCCCAGTTTCTCCAGTAATTGCAACGTGGCAATGGCTACCTGCGGATAAAACTGGTCGACATAACACGGAATAAATAATCCGATTTTCATGGGGTACTCATTAGGTATGGTGGAAAAATTAAATACGCAGCACTGTAATAAAAAATAATCCTGCCGCCCAAGCTTTAATTTTAATACTGATTACTAAATAATGGTAAGCAGGTGATAAGTTTAAAGTTATAGGTTGTACGTTGATATTGCTTTCATTTTCAAAATCTTATGCCAAAACAAGGTTATATTTAATGCTATTCTGCTGCTTAAAATCAATTTCAAAATAAAGATTTATACCCGAACAATGGCTGTTACGCCAATATATTTATTAGCTATAATTGCTAATCTAAATTGATTATTCAGAAGAAAATACTTTTGCCTGTCACACGCTTGCTT
>JAQBNV010000039.1 GCA_028288395.1 Adhaeribacter sp.
TGATGAGCATATCGTGAATTTTAGGTAAACAGGTAAGCGAATGTAAAAATATTTTCGGAATGGAATAAAAAAACACCCTAACCCGAATATTTTGGGTTAGGGTATCAAAAGAAGCGATGTAAATTACATACGATAGGTTAATTCGGTGGTGCCGCCCGAGGTACTCAATTTTACCGGTATGCCACCCCCGTTAATACTGCCTTTTACCCGGTTGGTTTCAGAGTCGCCGGTAAAGTTAGTGAGGCTGGTTTTTACCCGGTTGCCGCTTAGATCTAAATCTAGGCCCTGGCCTTTAGGTACGGTGGCGTGTACGCTGCCGCCACTGGTATGCAGGTTCAGGTATTTGCCTAACTGAGTAACATCGGCGTGAATGCTGCCGCCGCTCGTGCGGGCATCTATATCACCAGCTACTTTCTGCAATTGAATGCTACCGCCCGAGGTTCTGGCTTTTAATATGCCGCGTGCATCGGAAAGGTTAATAGAACCACCACTGGTTTGGGCATCCAGGTTGCCCTGGTACTGGCTTAAAGAAATACTGCCACCCGAAGTATTTGCTACGGCATCGCCTTTTACGTTTTTGAGCGTGATGCTGCCGCCGCTGGTTTTAGCCTCCTGGTTGCCGGTGAGATTGGCCAGGCTAATGCTGCCCCCGCTGGTATTTAGTTTAGTAGCTATTCTTTCGGGTACCTGTATTTCAAAAGATACATTCAGTCCATCATCGTCCCACTTCCAGTTTTTGTCTTTTCGTTCGGCCACGGCATAAACCGTATTACCGTCCTGGCGCACATCAAAAGTATATTTGGCTAAAGCTTCTTTGGAAGGGGCTTCGTTGCGGTTGCGCCAGTTGGCTGGCCGCACAAACATTTCTACTTTAACCTGATTGCCCGAGGTACCGGTAACTTTTATGCTGCCGCCCGAGGTTTTGGTTACCAGGTTGCCGCCATTATTCAGATCAAAGTTTTTTACCAGGTAAGGCTTTTGTTTGTCGTCCTGGGAGAAGCCCGGCAGGGTAGCAAATAACACCGTTGCCAGCAGGAACAGTGCAAAAATAAATTTTTTCATAGGAGTACGTTTTGAGGTGAGTTTTTTAGTGTAAATTTTTGGTAATCAATAATTTAAAAGGTATTTTGACCTAAGATAATATATTCTGCAATAAATGTAAAGGCCTGTGTATCCTGGTAGATGCACTTGGATAAACTTTGGTTGCCTGATCAAAAAAATATTTTCGAATATATTCCCGCAGTAAGTAACCAGCCTTAACTTAAAAAGTAACAGTCCCCGGTGCCTATATTTTGTTGCGCTGCTATAACCACGCAGCAATCGGCTGAAATCGAAAAACGAAAACATGCCGGGTAGTTCATTAGCCTGAATAAATTAATGATTAACCGGGCATGTTTCTACCGGGAGCTTCTTTAAAATTATTTTGTCGGGAAGGCTTCAGATGGGGTGGTAACGCCCCGGAAGTTGGGTAAAATTAATAGTTGCACGCGAAGCTCCCCCGGCGGCGGAAGGCACTAAGTTTTAATGGTGAATGACTAAAAAGCCCGAGCCTGACAGATATATTTTGGTTTAGCTAATTATGCTGGTTGTTAGGCCTTTTTTATTTTTTTAAAGAAAATAGCGGTTGGGCCGCAAAGTAACATAAATATGCTTTCTAACTTATAATAGTCTATATTGCAAGACTTACCTTTTGCCGGCAGAAGAATGATAGTTGGTAAAAAGTTATTTTGGCTTAAATTTTGCAGGCTCATTCGCTGTTAACCTATCCTTTTATAAAGAATTTGATTTATATTGGCTTAGATACAGTTAAAATTTTTTATTAACGTATACCATATTATTAACTTAAACAAATGACTATGTTATTCTTGTTTTCAGTGTTGGTTACAATCGGAATGATTGTTAATCAAAAGTACGTCAGGAAAGCCATTCATAGCTTACTGATTCCTAAGCAGGAATTAATGCCTATAAAAGTTACGGTTATGAATGCCGTAAAAAAACGGTAATATGCTTCTTATTTAATAACCGGAAAGGAGAAGAAATTCTCTTTTTTGGTTAAAACTTAAGCTTAAACAGGTATTTAGGGATCTAAACAATTGGCTTCCTGCCTGCATATCTAACCCGGTTCTATAAAGCCTTACCCAACTAAATTAATTTTTAACAAATTAAAACGTAATACACATTTAATTTCTGCTTGTCTCAATCAGGGCTAAAGCATTATTTAAATTATTTTAAACTCAAAATGAAAACGATGCAGCTAACCACCGGTATTTTAGCCTTAGAAGATGTAAAAAAAGATGTATTGGAATTTTGCCAGGAACCACATGGCAGAGAAGATATTCTGGAACACATTCAGGTACTGGTAAACAGCGAAAATTACAATCGGTACGTGGCATCGTTGGTAAAACAACGTTTTATAAAATCGGACTTTATGCGGAACCGAAATTCTGCGAAACAAAAATACGTAATCACTCAAAAAGGATTAAATTATTTAAAAGCCATCGATTAGTTGCTGATGCCAATCCAGTAGCGATCTGTCCGTTTTATTTACCAAGTGCTTCATAACCATCTCCCGGCGGTTTCTCCACTCTTTACTTTAAACCAGATTTTAATACACGCTTATGTCCGATAATTTGGTTAAAAGCCCTATGCAGCTTAAATACGAGCTGGATAATATTCAAAATGAACTGGCCTCCCTGCTGCGTAACTGGAAAAAGAAAAGAGAAGATTCTTTAACCCGGCTGATCAGCTACCGGGCCGAACTAAAGGAATTAGATGCTGTTATGGCAGCTACCGAGGAAGGTTATAAAGCTTACCTTTCCCTGGCCCAGCCCATCTTAAATTTAACTATCCCGTCTAATCAGGAGGGGAGCGCTTCGTTAGCCCCTTTTGGGGATCTTTCTCGCGATCAGGCTACTAT
>JAQBNV010000061.1 GCA_028288395.1 Adhaeribacter sp.
TAACGGCCACGGCAGTTGCTGTCCCTCGTCAATAAACCAAGCTTCCTGATCAGTTATCTGGCTTTGTGTTATGAGGCTGGTCCAGGTTTGGCAAAACAACCCGAAATTTAATTCGATGGCAACTGTATCGCCGGGCTGGCTGCCATCGAACCGGAGCAATTTGAATTTGGGAAAAGGCGGCGCTAACGCTAAAAACAGCGCCTCGTCGAAACCTTTAAATACCGCGATGTAATCTTTTTTTACTGAAGTATGGATGGCTATTCTCACAAAGGCAGCGCTAGTTATTTACAGAACAACCAATAGAATGAGAAAAGGTTGTTTATAAAAACAATTAACCCCGCCCCAAAATCCAGCTTAGGTTGCTGACGTTTTACCCAGGCAATATATCACGTTTTTTCCTCACAAAATATGCCCTGGCCCGAAGTACTATCCAGAAAAAAATAACCGCTAATATTTTACGTGTGTTAAATCCCCGCTGCAATGCCCCGGTGCTTACCCGGCAAATAAATATTAGAAGCCGCCAACTTTCAACCAATCATTAACAACTAATTACTAAAATTACTTCCATTGAAAAACCCGGCAGGTTTTAAAAACCTGCCGGGTTTAATTAAGCTATTAATTTAATGGCTACACGGATAGAAGATAATTTAAACTATTTGGTATAACAGCTAACAACGCACCTACGAAAGCAGACTTTCGATATCGGCCTTGGTTAAATTCTTGATCATGCTTTCATCCGTGGAAATAAGGTCATTTACCAGTTGAAGCTTCCGGTTTTGCAGGGCCAGTATTTTCTCTTCCACGGTATCTTTCGAGATAAATTTGTAGGTAAACACTGTTTTTTGCTGCCCGATGCGGTGCGCCCGGTCAATGGCCTGTGCTTCAACCGCGGGGTTCCACCAGGGGTCCAGGATAAAGACATAGTCGGCAGCGGTTAAATTTAAACCTACACCGCCGGCTTTTAACGATATCAGGAAAACCCGGATACTTTCGTCGGTTTGGAAGCGATCTACCTCCTGCTGCCGGTTTTTGGTATTACCATCCAGGTAGGTGTAGGTTATATGACGCTCGTCGAGGGCAGCCCGTACAATATCCAGGTGTTTTACAAACTGACTGAATATTAGCACCTTATGTCCTTTAGCCACCACATTCCGGATCATCCGCAATATTTCCTTCATTTTACCCGATTCACCTTCGTACGCCGTATCGGCCAGGCGCGGGTGGTTCGCAATCTGGCGGAGCTTCATCAATCCCTGCAAAAGCATAAACTGCGTATTGCCCGAGCCTTTCTCCTCCAGGTTTTTTAATATTTTATTCCGGTAAAAAGATTTTGTTTCTTCGTAAGCCTGCTCCTGCTCGACCGACATTTTGCAATACGTAACCTGTTCTATCTTTTCGGGCAGTTCTTTGGCCACCTGCGATTTGTGCCGCCGCAGAATAAAAGGTTTTATCAGCGAGTGCAGCTTTTTAATCTTGGCTTCGTCTTTCTCTTTTTCGATCGGTTTCAGAAACTCCTCTTTAAAGAAAGTCTGGTTGCCCAGCAGCCCCGGGTTAATAAACGACATCTGCGACCACAAATCCATGGTGCTGTTCTCTACGGGCGTACCCGTGAGAATAAGTTTGTGCTTTGACTTAAGCTCCCGCACCGCGAGCGAAGTATTTGAACCCGGATTTTTAATCGACTGCGACTCATCCAGGATTATATAATCAAATAAATAGCCTTTTAGCAGCTCTTTATCCAGGCGCACAATCCCGTAGGATGTCAAAATCAGGTCGTAATGCTTAAATTGCGAAACTGTTTTTTCGCGGTAAGTACCGGTATAATTTAAAATACGTAATTGCGGGGTAAACCGCTGGGCCTCGTTCAGCCAGTTATAAATAAGCGAGGTAGGCATTACCAGCAGCGAAGCGCTCTGGGCGCCATCTTCTTTCTGAAACTGGAGCATGGCCAGCGTCTGTACGGTTTTTCCCAAACCCATATCATCGGCGAGGCAGCCGCCAAACTTATAATCCTTTACAAAGTGCAGCCAGTTATAACCCGCCTTCTGGTACGGGCGCAGTTCGCCTATAAACCCCAGGGGCATCGGCTTGTCTTCGATATTTTGAAACTCCCGCAGCTTTTCTAATTTGCGGCTAATGGTTACCACGGCCAGGTTGCCGTTCTGCAGCTCGTTTACCAGCGCCATGTGGTGCTTGCGCAGGGTCAGGGTAGTATCGTCGCCGTCGGAGAAGGCAAAAAGCTCAATATATTGCGTAAACCATTCTTCCGGAATAATAGCTATTTGCCCGTTAGGCAGCTTATATTCGTTTTTACGGTTCAGAATATAACTTTTCAGTTTAATAAACGGAATCTCAAATTCGCCAAAATGAACGGTCCCGTAAATATCAAACCAGTCGGTATTTTCCCGGATGCCCACACTTACTTTTATTTCGCCGATAAAGTAATTTTTAGCTCCACCGTTTAGCTGTTTTATGGTAAAACCCTGTTCCTGCAACTCCTGGGCGTGGGCGCCCAGCCAGGCAAAAGCCAGGCTTTTGTCTAAATAAGCTTTGCCGTTTTTAACTTCCAGCTCGCGTCGGTTTAATTCCTTAATAAATTCTTTTTCGTGGTCGATGTCCCGGATTAGCCGGTGAAACACGTAAGAATCAGGCGTTTTCTCCAGGTTTACGCTAATGCGCTTTATATCCTGGGTAGAAACCGTGTGCTCGCCGTACTGAAACGACAGGTGAAACAATATCTTAGCGCTGTTGCCATTTTTATTTAAGCTGTTGCTGGTCAGGTGACCATTGCCCGATACAAAAAGCTGCGGTGAAACGCCATTTTCCAGCATTTCGGAGAAGGTTAAGCACGGGGTAGGCACAAACTTTTCGGACCGGATATCAAAACCTTTGGCATACACATCAAACTGCTCTACCAACGGAGCCACAAATTTCTGGTAATAAGCTTCTTCTACCTTCCTGGGAATCAATATAAACTTCTTGTTCAGAAAAGGCTGCAGTTTTTTCCCGTCCACCTCTTTCTGGAAACTATAAAGCACGCCGTCGAGGAGCAGCCAGGCCGGCTCGTTACAAACCAGCACCGCCTCTTTGTACTGAAATTCCAGCTTTTCGCCAGCGTACTTAATCGTAGGAAAGTAGTGGGTGTTCTCGTCGTTCCGCCGGAAATGAAACAAAATGCTGGCTTTTTCAGCCGCCATCTTTATTTCTTTCCAGGTTGGTTCGCCGTCCTTGCCCATGATAAAAACCCGCTTCTGCTGACGCAACAAATCCAATATTTTAGCTATACGGCCCTGTACAAACCGGCAAATGGTATCCTGCAATACCTTATCGCCTTTTTCGGAATCAAAAGTTTTCAGAAAAAAATCAGCAACCGGAATCCTTTTGGGCGAGAATTTCTTCACGATTGCCTCCTGCTGAATCTG
>JAQBNV010000676.1 GCA_028288395.1 Adhaeribacter sp.
ACCGTATCCGCTTATATTTACCGCAATGACATTCCCAATCTTTTACCGGACCAAAAATACGCTCACAGAACAAACCGCCCATTTCGGGCTTGTACGTCCGGTAGTTAATGGTCTCTGGCTTGGTTACTTCACCATTAGACCGCTCCAGAATAGATTCCGGCGAGGCTAGGCTGATTGTAACTTTGGAAAAGTCCTGGTTTAATTTTTTATTTTTTGCAAATGCCATTTTTCAGATCTAATAATTTGAAAATTTTATCTGTACATAACCAAAAGTGGAGTAGCAACATTCCGTTGCTACTCCCTTTAATTATATTAATCTAAGGTAATCTCCAAGGCCAGGCCTCTTAACTCGTGAATCAATACGTTGAATGATTCCGGGATATTTGGTTTCGGCAATACGTCGCCTTTTACAATGGCTTCGTACGCTTTGGCTCTACCAATCACGTCATCCGATTTAACGGTGAGAATTTCCTGTAACACATGCGATGCCCCGAAGGCCTCAAGTGCCCATACTTCCATTTCACCGAAACGCTGACCACCAAATTGCGCTTTACCACCCAAAGGCTGCTGCGTAATAAGTGAGTAAGGTCCGATTGAACGTGCATGCATATTATCATCCACCAAGTGACCTAGTTTAAGCATATAAATTACCCCTACCGTAATTGGCTGATCAAATTTATCACCCGATAATCCATCGTAAAGGTAAGTACGGCCATATCTCGGCACTCCGGCTTCCGCCAGTTCCGCTGAAACCTGATCTTCGGAAGCACCGTCAAATATAGGCGTAGAATATTTCCTGCCTAATTTAAGACCAGCCCAGCCCAAAACAGTTTCGTAAATCTGTCCAATGTTCATCCGCGATGGTACACCCAACGGGTTCAAAACAATATCCATCGGCGTTCCATCTTCCAGAAACGGCATATCTTCTTCCCGTACAATCCGGGCTACTACCCCTTTGTTACCGTGACGACCTGCCATTTTATCACCAACTTTCAGTTTACGTTTTTTAGCAACATAAACTTTAGCCAACTGCACAATACCGGCTGGTAATTCATCCCCCACTTCTAAGGTAAACCGTTCCCGTTTAAAACGGGCCGAAATCATGTTGCGGCGCTTGTTGTAGTTTTTAACCAACTCCACCAACATGTTATTCGTTTGGTCTTCGGTGGTCCAATTCTCAAGAATCAAATCCTTGAACATATTAACCTCTTCCGGAACGGCATAGTTGCTTTCGTCCTTGTAAGGGTTTTTGTCCGGGAAAAGATTTTCCACAATATTTCTCCGGGTAAATTTCACGCCTTTCGACACAATTTCGTCGCCGAATTTATGCTTAATTCCTTGAGAAGTCTTACCATCCAATAGCAGCGCTAATTTCTCCATCATAACGGCTTTCACTGCTTTCAGCTCGTCGTTATATTTCGATTTCAGGTCTTCTACTTCTTTCTTAGACTTCGCCCGCAGATTTTTATCTTTCTTCGGACGAGAGAATAATTTAGTATCGATAACTACTCCGTTCAATGATGGCGGCGCTTTAAGCGATGCATCTTTCACATCACCAGCCTTGTCACCAAAAATGGCACGCAATAGTTTTTCTTCCGGCGTTGGATCCGTTTCGCCTTTTGGCGTAATTTTTCCGATCAGAATATCGCCTTCTTTTACTTCGGCTCCTTCCCGGATAATACCATTTTCATCCAGGTTGCGCACCGCTTCTTCACTTACGTTCGGAATCTCAGAAGTTAATTCTTCTTCGCCGCGTTTTGTTTCGCGCACTTCCAGTTCAAATTCTTCAATGTGAATGGAAGTAAACACATCATCCCGTACAACTTGTTCGGAAATAACAATTGCATCTTCAAAGTTATATCCTTGCCAAGGCATGAAAGCAACCTGTAAGTTACGACCCAAGGCCAGTTCGCCGTTGTTAGTAGCATAACCTTCGCAGAGCGCTTGTCCTTTTTTAACCAATTCGCCTTTTTTAACCAGCGGAGTTAAGTTAATACAAGTATCCTGGTTCGTTCTCCGGAACTTTATCAGATTGTAAGTAACAAATTCGGCATCGAAGCTTACCAATTTATCAGCCTCAGTCAGGTCATATCTAACCACTACCTTGTTGGCATCTACGTATTCAATTACGCCGCTTCCTTCCGCCACTACCAGGGTCCGGGAGTCAATAGCCGCCCGGGCTTCCAATCCGGTTCCTACAATAGGCGCTTGGGGTCTTAATAATGGTACCGCCTGGCGTTGCATGTTTGATCCCATCAAGGCACGGTTAGCATCATCGTGTTCCAAAAATGGAATCAGCGACGCAGCAACCGACACAATCTGGTTCGGAGCAATATCCATGTAGGTATAGGCTCCGGGATCCGTTACCGGGAAATCGCCTTCAAAACGACCTTTTACTTTGTCGCTTATAAAGTTACCTTGTTCATCTATCCGGGCGTTGGCCTGGGCAATGTGGTGCGTATCTTCTTCTTCGGCGGTTAAATATTTAACATCCGATTCTACTTCCACGCGTCCATCCGATACTCTCCGGTAAGGGGTTTCGATAAAGCCCATGCTGTTCACGCGGGCGTGCACGCACAGAGATGAAATCAAACCAATATTCGGACCTTCCGGTGTTTCAATCGTACAAAGGCGGCCATAGTGGGTATAATGAACGTCACGTACCTCGAAACCAGCTCTTTCGCGCGACAGACCTCCGGGCCCTAATGCTGATACCCGACGTTTGTGGGTTATTTCAGCCAAAGGATTGGTTTGGTCCATGAACTGTGACAGCTGGTTGGTACCGAAGAAGGAGTTGATAACCGAAGAAAGTGTCCGGGCATTGATCAAGTCAACCGGCTTAAATTCTTCGTTATCGCGTACGTTCATCCGTTCTTTAATAGTCCGGGCCATACGTGCTAGTCCCACGCCAAATTGCGCATATAATTGTTCACCTACGGTTCTTACCCGGCGGTTACTTAAGTGGTCAATATCATCTACAACCGCTTTGGAGTTAATCAGACCAATCAGGTATTTCACGATCAACACAATGTCTTCGTTGGTTAATACCTTGGCATCCCAGTTATTATCCAGACCCAATTTCTTGTTAATCCGGTAACGGCCAACATCTCCTAAGTCGTAGCGCTTATCAGAGAAGAATAACTTCTGGATAATGTCACGGGCTGTCTCCACGTCTGGTGCTTCCGTGTTCCGGAGCTGACGATATATTTGTTCTACTGCTTCCTGTTCGGAATTCGAATTATCTTTCTGCAGCGTATTATATATAATGGTATAATCTGCAATATTTATATTTTCGCGGTGCAGGATAATAGATTTAGCGCCTGACTCCAGAATGGTATCAATATCTTCCTGGGCTACAGTAGAATCCCGCTCCAACAACACTTCATTCCGGTCAATAGAAACTACTTCGCCGGTATCTTCATCCACGAAATCCTCCGTCCAGGTTTTCAGCACCCGGGCAGCTAACTTGCGGCCAACAGCATCTTTCAAAACTTTGCGCTCAGCCTTGATTTCTTCCGATAAACCAAATAAATCTAATATATCTTTATCTGTTCCGTAACCAATTGCCCGCAACAAGGTTGTTACCGGAAATTTCTTCTTTCGGTCGATGTACGCGTACATTACATTGTTTACGTCCGTTGCGAATTCAATCCAGGAACCTTTAAAAGGAATAATCCGGGCTGAATACAACTTGGTGCCGTTGGTATGTTTGCTTTGAGCAAAAAACACACCCGGTGAGCGGTG
>JAQBNV010000097.1 GCA_028288395.1 Adhaeribacter sp.
AAACGGAGACCCTTAATGTTAAGGAGCATTTGGTTGGATAATGACAGGAAAAATCCTGGAAATTAAGCTTTCTCCCGCTCCCCGGAAGGCCTTCCTGCGCATAGCGCGCTGTTGTGTGATAATAAAATAAGCTGGGCTAAAAAACCGGGAAATGACTAATTGGGGATGAAAAGATAATGCAAATAAAGGAATAGTGGCTTCCTGCAAAATCCTCGGATGAATGGCCGTAAAAGACAAATTGCCTGACCGCTTAATTTGGGGAACAAGGCTAAATGGTCCGTCAGCTAATATCCGGATTGTAGCAGAAGAATCGGTTACCGGCGGATAAGAAAATACTGGCTTAGCCCAAGAAATTAAAAAGATACAGAGAAATATTACAACTAAGGCTAGCAGTTGAAAAACTTGACGGAGATATTTCGCAGTACTTTCTGGCATCAACCGTACAAAGTTAAATAAAAATTTTCGTCCTTCTGCAGCATTCGAATCATTCCAACAGAATCAACTATAAAGCCAGTATATTCAGGTAACAACGCCGAAGAGGTTAGCTGCCGGTAATGGTTTTTAACCTGAATATTTCCTCCGGGAATTCCGGACACAATTTTCTTACATTCTTTATAAATGTTTTCCGGAAAGAGGTCCACCAAAGTTGGTATTATATCCCTAATAAAAAGCAACGCGCAAACATTTAAAGCCGATAACTTGCCGTCCGGAGAAATCAGAGGAATGCTACGCCCAGGAAAGCAAACACCCGGTTAAGTGCTTTAAGCAGCAACTTAACCGGGTGTTTGTTTCTGAAGAATACTTAAGTATTGCTGAATTTCTATGGCAGCTGGGTATAATCGCGGAAATTGCCGGGTAGTTTTTCGTTGGCAGGGCCTTGGGTAACAGCATAAACCAAATATTTACCACCCACAAAGCACCCTTTCCAGCTTTGACCTAAGCCGCCGAAAGTTTCTTCCCGGTCGCCGCGGCTTCTTACTTTATTAATCCCCACTTTAAACGACCGCAACTCCGAAGCAACCCGGTCGGCTACCACCTTATTGTTGGTGGCTACCGACGAAACCAGGTTACCATTCGACACATTCATTTCGGTAATCATTTCGTCCAGGCTGTCTACTACCAGAATAGTATCCAACGGCCCGAAAGGTTCATTATAATACAAATGGCTGCTGCGCGATACATTAAGCAAAGTAGCCGGCGCAAAATAGGCCGAAATATCCTGGTTGGGCGTAAACATATTTTCATCCAGTTCGCCCTTGTATAAACCAATGGCGCCTTTAGATAAAGCATCGCCGTAATAACCACGGAGCTCTTCCACTTTGGCGGTATTTATCAGCGGACCGATATCCAATTTAGGAGGTTCTGTTTCGCCTTCTTCTACCAGCAGCGGATTGCCTACTTTTAATGATTTAATAGCCGGAATGTAGGTATCCAAAAATTTAGGAAATAATTCACGCTGCACTACCCACCGTACATAAGCCGTACAGCGTTGTTTGCCGTATTCAAAACCTTTCTTAATTTGCCCGGAAAGATCTTCCCAATTATCAAAATCCCAGATACCATAGGCATTAACGCCTTCCATTTCGAGCATGTGCCTTTTGTGGGTATCCAATAAACTTAAGGCAATACCGCGGCCGTGGCTTTTACCTCCTACGTACGACAGCGCTGATACTTCCTGGCAATGAATAAGGGCATCGCTCAACTCCCCGCCCGAGCCGCTAATCAGCGAAACCGGAATACCAGCCCGCCGGGCCAGGGCACAAGCCACCGACAAAGAAAGCAGTCCGCCATCGGTAGGCGTTTTGGCAATTACCGAATTACCGGCCAGGGCCTGCACCAGCATGGCGTGCATTAGTACGCTCATCGGGTAATTCCAGGAAGCGATGTTACTAATTAGGCCCAGGGGTTTGCGGCCGTTCAGCATGGTGTCAATATTATCGAGGTACCACTCTACCCCAGTAATACAGCGGTCGACGCTTACCATTGATTGCTGGAAAGGTTTGCCTATTTCCCAGGTAAGCAGATAAGCAATGAGCTGACTGTTTTGTCTAATTAAATCAAGGCAGGTTTTAACCTTGTCTTTGCGGTTATCTAAACTTACTTTCTGCCAATCATCAAACTCAGCAGCGGCCGCTTTAACGGCCTGGTAACCTTCCTGCAGGCTTAGCATCGGCAACTTACCTAGTTCTGTGCCGTCGATGCTCGAAAAATAATGCTTTCCCCGGCCCGGATTTTTCCACTCGCCGGCAATTAAATTCAGCACCCGCCCTTCGTTATCGAAGATTTCGGGCGCTACACTTTTAACTTTAGTTAGCAAAACATTCCATTCTGCTTCGGGTAAAATAACTTTTGCCATGATTAAAATTTGTGTATTGTTCTATTGTATTGTTTTAAAGCTTAAACGCTGTCTGCTAAAAATATGCGGCAATAATAAAAAACGGGACTGCCCTGATCGGGAAAGCCATGTCAAATTTATTCTGCATCCGGTGTATCCGGGGTTTTATTAAGTTTACTGTGGTGGCGGCTGTACAGAAAATACACCACCAGCCCAATGGCTAACCAGGCCAACAACCGGT
>JAQBNV010000166.1 GCA_028288395.1 Adhaeribacter sp.
CCAAATAAAAACTTTTGAAAAACTGATAAATAACATTTCAAAATTTAATCATCTTAAACCCTGCAAATCCGTACATGCGTGGGATGTTTTGCCAAGGAATCAGTAGCTGAAAAGAATAAAATGGTACTTGTCTCCTGCTTTTTCTGAAAAACCACAGTCGCAGGAGAAACATGCGCCGAAGTAGAATATAAATTAATACTGGCAATGGTTAAGCAGCCAAAAAAGGATATCAGCAATTTTTTAATTTGTTAGCTGAAGGATTTTGCTTTTTTTTGTAGCCAGAATCCAATGCCACCTTTCCCGGATTTATTTAATTTTAGATGGCTGGCCAGCAATACCAGACAAACCACTTAAGCAAACGTTAGGCATACCCAACCGAATGAATACAGAGGAACCTGTAATAAAAACACCCAAGCGCCGCTATCTTATTTCCAGAAAGATAGACCGGGTGTTTATTAACCTGTATGATGTATATATCTTTGTTCTTCGTTTTTTTAAGGAGGTATTTGTACCGCCTTACGAATTTAAAGAGATCATAAAACAGTTTCACGAGGTAGGCCTGCGTTCCTTGCCGTTAATTTCCCTCACCGGGTTTATCATTGGTATTGTTTTTACGAACCAATCCCGGCCTTCCCTTACTGAATTTGGGGCTACCTCCTGGCTGCCCGCCCTTATTTCCATTGCTATTGTCCGGGCACTGGGCCCTTTGGTTACGGCTATTATTGCGGCTGGCCGGGTAGGCTCCAGTATTGGCGCCGAAATCGGTTCGATGAAAGTAACCGAGCAGATAGATGCCATGGAAGTATCAGCCACCAATCCTTATAAATTCCTGGTTGTTTCGCGGGTACTGGCCACCACCCTGATGATACCTATTTTGATGATGTATACGGTTTTCGTAGCACTAATGGGAGCCTACGTTAATGTACATCAGCACGAGCAAACCAGTTTTGCCACTTTCATGGTTGATGTTTTCGATGCTATTACGTTTCTGGATATATTTGCCTCGGTCATTAAATCGTTTCTCTTTGGTTTTACTATCGGTATGGTAGGGTGCTATAAAGGGTACAACTCCTCTAAAGGTACCGAAGGTGTAGGTAAAGCGGCCAACTCCTCGGTAGTAACGGCGATGGTTTTAATTTTTATTGAAGAGTTACTAACCATGCAGGTAATTAATGCTATCCGATCCCTGTAGCGCTATCTACTATGAAAAAAACAAATCCCAACATAAACAAAGACAGCCAGGTAATCTCTATTCGGGGACTTAAAAAAGCCTTTGAAGAGTACAAAGTACTGCGGGGCGTGGATCTGGACCTTTTCCAGGGCGAGAACCTGGTAGTATTGGGCCGTTCCGGCACCGGTAAATCGGTATTAATAAAAATAATTGCGGGTTTGTTAAAAGCTGATAAAGGCCAGGTAAATGTGCTGGGCCAGGATGTAAACCAGCTAAAACCCAAAGAACTGGATCAACTCCGGCTTAAAATCGGATTTTCTTTCCAGAACAGTGCCCTTTACGACAGCATGACAGTGCGGGAAAACCTGGAGTTTCCTTTATTGCGCCATTCACGGGATTTAAGCCAGCAGGAAGTAGATACCCGGATTGAAACGGTGCTGGATGCGGTGGGGTTAGCGCAAAGCATAAATCAAATGCCTTCTGAACTATCTGGCGGCCAGCGCAAGCGGATTGGTATTGCCCGCACTTTAATTTTACAGCCCGAGATTATGCTCTACGATGAGCCAACGGCTGGTCTGGACCCGATTACCTGCATTGAAATTAATAATTTAATTAACGAAGTTCAGAAAAGATTTAATACCTCTTCTATTATTATTACCCACGACCTTACCTGCGCGCGCAATACCGGCGACCGGATTGTGATGCTGCTGGACGGGCAATTCCAACGCCAGGGCACTTTTGAAGAGGTGTTCAGCACCATTGATGAGCGGGTTAAGGCGTTTTACGATTATAACTTTATAGAATAAATGAAAGCTGCAGAAAGTAAACGTTTAGCCGTAGTTGGCATTTTTATATTCCTGGCCCTGATAATTTTTGTTGCCGGCATTTTAACCCTGGGTGGCCAGCAGAAAAGATTTACCAATACCATTAAAGTTTATGCCATTTTCGACGATGTAGCCGGATTAAAAACCGGTAACAATGTTTGGTTTTCGGGGGTAAAGATTGGCACCGTAAAAGAAATTACATTTTACGGCGAGGCGCAGGTGCGGATAACCATGAATATTGAAGAAAATTCGCAACGGTATATTCGCAAAAATGCCAAAGCCCGACTGGGCTCCGAAAGTTTGATCGGGAATAAAATTATTGAAATCTACGGCGGTACCCGCAATTCTCCGAACGTGCAGGAAAATGATTTACTGGCCTCCGAAGAAGCGCTGGATACCGATGTGATGATGGAAACCCTGCAGGAAAACAATAAAAACCTGTTGAGCATTACCGGCGATTTTAAAACATTGAGCAACCAATTAGTAAAAGGCCAGGGTACTATGGGCGCTGTTTTAAACGATTCGGTTATGGCCGATAATTTCCGATCTATTGTAAGCAGCTTAAAACAAGCGTCGGCTACTACGGTAAAAGCATCGGCAGCCCTCTCGCAGTTTACAAACAAACTTAATACCACCGATGGATTGGCTAACCAGCTATTAACCGATACGGCGGTGTTTAGCCAGCTTCGCTCCTCTGTAGCTCAACTGGAGAAAACCTCGGCGGCCGCTGCCGAAATGACCCAGAACCTAAACGAAACCAGCCGCAAACTCGATAACAGCAATAATGCGGTGGGGGTATTATTAAACGATCCCCAATTTGCTGTTCAGTTAAAAACGACCATGTCTTTTCTCGAAAAAAGTTCTATAAACCTGAATGAAGATTTGGAAGCCTTAAAAACTAATTTTTTATTAAAAGGATATTTTAAGCGAAAGGCCCAGCGGGAGGCCAAACAGGAAGAAAAACTTAAAAATAAAGAAGAAAAACAGCTGGATAAAATAATAGAGTAATAAAAAAGAAACCCGTTATAATTATTTTTGGTAGAGCTAAAGATGTAATGCTTTTCTCTTTGAGTTATAATGGCAGATAAA
>JAQBNV010000192.1 GCA_028288395.1 Adhaeribacter sp.
AACAGGTTTCCTATAATACGCATGAGCCAGCCAATTGTGTCATTTAATAAACCAATAAGCAAAGCTACCCAAAGGGCTGTAAGAAAGCTTTTTACGTGCACCTGAGGCATCATATAGGCCAACAACATAAGCACACCAGCGCTAATTAATAAGTTAATAAAAAAATCCATAGTAGTATTTTGTTTTAGATTAGTATAAAATGATATGTTTTACGATAGTTTCCCTTTTTAGATAAGCTGCGCTCATTTTTCAACGAAGTAAGAAAAGAAAAATCAACTTAAAAGATAGTAACAACTCAGTAGGAAGGAAGGCTTTATGGAGGTTCCTTATTTTTTCTTAAAATATTATCTGTAAATCTTTTTTCAGAATTTATTTCAGCCAGGTTACATTAATTAAATTCTTAAATATTAAATATTCCTAAACAAGTGTCCATTTTCTAAACAATTAGCCAACTGGAGGTAAACAGGTTTAATTTTTTCCAGGGAGGGCTCCGGACCCAAAGCTTTTACCAGTCGCTCCGATAAATTGCCTTGCTCCAGTATTAAAAACACTACAGCATAGATGGCTGGCGGTAAAGGTGATGATTGCTGTACTTGTGATAAAAGGTGTTGCCAGATTTCACCGGCTGAACAGGAATTAACCCGGCTTAAGTTAAACATACCTAAATAGCGATTATTACTTACTACGGTTTTTTGGCCCCGTGCTACAACCGCCAGGAAAATAGCAGCTAATTCAGTTTCTGTCCATTTTTTTTGTTCTTTTAATGGGTCCCAGGTTTCTGCTACTAGTAACTTTAGAACGCCTACTACTAAATATAAAATAGCGATATCTGCTAAAGGACATTCCTGTATATCTATAATCCGGATTTCAATAGCGTTGCGTTCAAATCGGGCGATGGCTCCCCGGGAATTTAAATACTCTTCCTGCAAAATTCCTTCCGGGTCCCAAGGGGCAATATCATGGTACAGCGGCTTTAATATTTTATTTTCGTATTCTGCCTGGCTGAAAACTGCTTCCGGTATAACTTGCCCCGCAATAGATGGAATTTTAGCCTGATTTTGCCGGTAAACTTCCAGGCGCGTATCCACAAAACTACTTAATAATCCATCCTTTAGCGGCGAAGAGGCACTTAGTGCGGGAATAATGGGCAACAATAACCGGATAGCTGCATGCAGCCGGGCAAATTCTTCATCGTTGGCAAATGGCAGGTTTAAGTGGGTACTCTGCAGATTCGACCAGCCATGGCCCCGGCAATCGAAAATACGGTTATAAGCCTCGTAAACAGCATTATATTCGTGCGGCCACAATTGGGTATCGGTAAGCGGGTTCATGAATGGGTGCATACCGGTAGGCAATAACCGAGCTCCGTGCCGCTGCAACAATTTGTTTATTTTATTTACTTGCTCCTGAAACAAAGCCGGTAAATTAGCCAGGTTTTCGGCGGGGCCGTTGGTTTTTAATTCTATAACGTGCAGTACCAGCTCGTTCGACCACGCTATCCCGGCAAATTCCACATCCGAAACATAGGCGCCAACTTCCTCCCATATTAATTTATCTGATATAGGTTTTACTGCCAGGCTGTGGGCATCCACAATCATATATTCCAATTCCACGCCAAAACCCTGAAACAAATGCAGCTTAGTTTGCTGGTTCATTTTTAATTAACCTTTTAGCATCCAACCTTCTTTTAATACTTTTCATAATAGCCAGGTATAAGTTGCGTTTAAGCACCTGGTCTTCCCAGCCATGATCGATGCTCGGGTTATCATTTACCTCAATTACGTATGCTTTATTCCGGATAACTTTTAGGTCTACGCCATACAGGCCATCGCCAATTAAATTAGCAGCTTTTAGGGCGGTGTGCATCACAAAAAAAGGCACCTCCTCCATCGGCAACGTTTCTACATTGCCGATGCTATTGCTTTTCTTACCTTCCCAGTTATAAATCTGCCAATGATCTTTGGCCATGTAATATTTACAGGCATATAGCGGTTGCTTATCTAAAATGCCAATGCGCCAGTCATAATCGGTCGGCATAAATTCCTGCCCGATAATTAATTCGGAGGTAGTCAGCATTTGATCCAACGCTTGTTGTAACCCTGATTCGTCTTTTACCTTCACCACTCCCTGCGAAAAAGAACTGTCTGGTTTTTTCAATACGCAAGGCAAGCCCAGTTCTTCAATTACCTGGTACCGGTTATCTTTATGGATAATCATAGTTTTAGGAATGGGAACTTTAGCTTTAGCCAGTAATTCAGCCAGGTAAACTTTGTTTGTACACCGCAATATAGAGGTCGCATCATCAATCGAAACCAATCCATCGGCCTCGGCGCGGCGGGCAAAGCGATAAGTATGGTGGTTTACTGAAGTAGTTTCTCGGATAAAGAGCGCGTCAAATTCAGGTAAACGCCGGTAATCGTCTTTTGAAATTAATTCTACATCAAAACCGAGCGATTCTGCGGCACTTACAAAAAGCTCCATGGCCCGCCGGTTTGAAGGTGGTGCTTGTTCACTGGGGTTAACCAATATTGCTAAATCGTAAACGGAGCGGGAGGTGCGTCCGCCGACAAAACGGTTGCGGGCAAAATAGGCGTTGGCAAATTTAACAACGTAGCGCTGGTGGGCTTCGGGCACTTCGTTTAACGGAATGGGCTGAATACTTTGCAAAACCCATTCTTTCTGAAATACAAACTGGGCCCGCAGCAAAGGTGCCTGAAAAAGCGTATGTAGCTGTTTGCTCAGCTTCTCGTATTGTTGGGCTACATTCTGGCCAAAATATATACTTAAGACGAAATTTCGTGATTTTAATCGGGATAAACTTTTCTGGATCAGATCATTTAACTCCTCAGTAATGGCCCGTACGATGGTCTGGGACTTTAAATCCTGGATGGTGGTTACATTCGGAATAGCTTTATGCCCGCGCGCCTCTGCCAGCAAGGAAACGTAATAGCCGGTACTTTGATATTTATAAGAACGACAAAGATTAAATACGCGGGCATTTCTGATTTCAATAAAGGAAGAATCGGTCAGGTAGGTTTTAGCCAATACTACTTCTACTTCTTCACTCGTATTGTACTCCCAATCTTCCGGATTGTTAACCACTACAATTTTGCGCATGTTATCTTTCTACAATCATTTAGGCGGTTCGATAACCAATAGATTAGCATCGTACGTAACAATACCCAGCATAATGGCATTCAGGAGCCGGCTTATTTTTACCTCGTAATAATTATTCTGATAAAAAGGATTTTCCTGATACGGATCGGCCACAATTATGTGTTTACCATCCCTGCTCAGGCCACACAAAACTACAAAATGCCCTTGCGTATAGCCTTTAATATCGTCGTACACACTTTGATTATGGTCATTTACCCGTTCGCGGGCGCAGTTGTAAAGGTATGTGGCGCTTAAACCAGTAAGCACTGGTTTGCCTTGTTTAAAATAATTCTTCAGCAGCGAAATGGTTAGATCGGCGTATTTTAGTTCACCGCCCAATTCTAAAAATTCGATGTAGGCCTGGGTAGCATGATGAAGTTTAGGATCGTTTTTGTACAATAACTGTTCCCGCAGGTTCTGAATAATTTTTGCATTTTCCGGATGTAAAAACCAGGTAGGATCCAGTACGTGGAGGTTAAAAGAATATATTTTGGCGTTATACCCCCGGCGCAGGGCATGACAGGCCAGGTTTACGGCCAGGGTTCCCCCGCTTTCCAGAAATGCTACTTCCGAAATTACCTGATCCAGGGAAATTTCGTCGTCAAAATAATGGTAAACCGCGTGCAGACTCGTTGGCCCACAAGTGGAGTCATCGGGTTGAGTTAATATTTTGAGTTTATTAAGTATTTTTACCGATAGCACTCCACCTTCTTATTTAATCGTCGTACAATATGCGATTTATACGCAGGTGGTAATTTTAGTTCTGCTTTCCGTTCAATATCTTCGACTCTCTTAGGCTTTATTAATTAAGGCTCGCATAAGATTTAATCTTTCTCTTTAAACTATTCCAAAGCCTTCAGATAGGACTGACCTTTGC
>JAQBNV010000212.1 GCA_028288395.1 Adhaeribacter sp.
GCCGGCACATCGGCCACAAGCTCGCCGTGCATGTAATATTTTAATCGTTTGGTATCGGTTACTTCGCCAATCAGGGCACAGTACAAATCCCATTTATCGCAGATTTTTTTAATTATTTCTTCCTGCCCTTTGTGCACCACTATCAGCATACGCTCCTGGCTTTCCGATAATAATATTTCGAAGGGAACCATGTTGGTTTGGCGGGTAGGCACTTTGTCGAGCCATATTTCCATCCCGCTTTCGCCTTTGGCGCTCATTTCGGAGGTAGAACAGGTGATGCCGGCAGCACCCATGTCCTGCATGCCCACCACGCAACCCGATTCCAGCACCTCTAAGGTAGCTTCGAGCAACAATTTCTCCTGGAAAGGATCACCTACCTGTACCGAAGGTAATTTATCGGCCGACGTGGCAGAAATATCTTCGGATGCAAAAGTTGCCCCGTGAATACCGTCTTTACCGGTGGCCGAGCCCACGATAAATACCGGATTGCCTACGCCGTGGGCCGTAGCGCTCGCCGTTTTACCAACTTCTACAATTCCCGCCGAAAAAGCATTTACCAAAGGGTTAACGTTGTAACAGTCGTCGAAAAATAATTCGCCGCCTACCGTCGGAATGCCGAAGGCATTGCCATAATCGCCGATTCCTTTTACTACGCCTTTTAATAAGCGTTTGGTTTTATCGTTCTGAATATTACCAAACCGCAGCGAGTTTAATTGGGCAATCGGGCGGGCACCCATCGTAAATATATCACGGTTAATGCCGCCTACGCCCGTGGCCGCGCCCTGGTAAGGCTCGATAGCGGAGGGGTGGTTGTGTGATTCTATTTTAAAGCTGCAGGCCAAACCGCCGCCGATGTCAACCAGGCCGGCATTTTCCTCGCCTGCTTCGGCTAGCATCCGGGCTGATTTTTTGGGCAAAGTTTTCAGCCAGACGATGGAGTTCTTGTAGGAGCAGTGTTCCGACCACATCACCGAGAAAATACTGAGCTCGGTAAAGTTGGGAGTACGACCTAATATTTCTATAATTTTTTCAAATTCTTCGGGAAGAAGCCCTAATTTCTTAGCAGTTTCGACCGTGGTTAGCTGTTGTTCCACCGGAAAGCCTTGTTTAGAATGAAGGGGCAAAATTATAGATTTCTCGGTTACCAGCCTTCAAAAATATTTAAATTTAATATTTCAGGACAAAAGATTTAGTATGAATCATCATAATTCTACCTGAAAAGGCCTTGCATTTGGTCCGGTTTAACTTCGAAAAGGTGCTTTTGAATATGATAGATCAGGCATTAAAGGTGGGAAATATAGTTTAGATAATATTTTAAATGACGGGCAACCTTTCGGTGATCTAGAGGGTCCTTGCTATTAAAAGGAACTCATTTGGAATGTTTATAGTCAATTTTGTTCCCTATGATTTGTCCAAACTATTACCGTTATTACTAGTATTAATTTAAATAAAAATTTATGAAAAAGTATTTATACGCTTTGCTATTAATTAGCTTATTTACCAATTGTGAAGAAGGAGAAACTACTCCTTCTCAAATATCCGGTAAAATAAGCCAGGAGTTTACGCTAAAACCAAACCAAACCATACAGCTAACGGGTTCGGCCAATAAGGAGAAAGTAACCTACGAAAATGTCCTTACGGTACAGTTGATAGAAGCTAAGGACGGACGCTGTCCGGCTAATATGCAATGCATAATGTTCGGTTCGGTTAAGGTTATTTTAAAAGTATCGCAAGGTAAATCCTACAGCGACACGGTACACCTTTGCCTAGGTGACTGTACTTTGCGGGGTGTACCTGTTTATAAAGATGCGGCTGCCGAATTTAAAGTAGGTGCAAATCAATATGTGGCTATTCTGAGAGGCGTAGAATCCAAAAATAAGGTTTCATTTCCTAATGAGGTTCAGCGGGTAAGTTTGGTAGTAGAAAGCAAATAAATATTGTTTCTGCTGATTATAGAGTTCCCGCTCTTTAGCGACTATATTTAAGGCTGGTTACAAGCAGTTGTTTATTATGCTTCATTTAATTAAATTATTATGGGTTATAGGCTGAAAAAAGGTATAGATTTGAAAAACAGAAGTTTACCTTTTTGAAAAACTTTTAGTTAAACCCATTT
Source organism: Adhaeribacter sp. (assembly GCA_028288395.1). Classification (GTDB taxonomy): domain Bacteria; phylum Bacteroidota; class Bacteroidia; order Cytophagales; family Hymenobacteraceae; genus Adhaeribacter. Next base: position 2,114 of record JAQBNV010000212.1, read on the forward strand.
GAATTAAGCGAATTATGAATTACTTTTGCACCTTGAAACGCATAGTATTCAATACTCTAATCTATACTCATTAATGGCAAATATTGGCAGAATTACCCAGGTTATCGGTCCGGTAGTGGATGTTAGCTTTTCGGGTGAAAACTCTAAATTACCAAACATCCTGGATGCGCTGGAAGTAACCAAAGGCAACGGCCAGAAAATTATCCTGGAATGCCAGCAACACCTCGGCGAAGACCGGGTGCGGACTATCGCCATGGACTCGACCGATGGGTTAACCCGCGGCGCCGAAGTTACGGACCTGGAAGGACCTATTAAAATGCCAACCGGCGACGGCATCAAAGGCCGGTTATTTAACGTGGTAGGTGAGGCCATCGACGGTATTGCCCAACCCCTGAGCACTGGCGGTTTATCTATTCACCGGCATGCGCCCAGATTTGAAGATTTAGCTACTTCTTCGGAAGTATTATATACCGGTATCAAAGTAATCGACTTACTGGAGCCTTATGTAAAAGGTGGTAAAATTGGTTTATTTGGTGGTGCCGGCGTAGGTAAAACCGTATTGATCATGGAGCTGGTAAACAACATTGCCAAGGCTTACGGTGGTCTATCGGTGTTTGCAGGTGTAGGCGAGCGTACCCGCGAAGGAAACGACTTACTGCGCGAGTTCTTAGAATCAGACGTAATTAAATACGGCGAGGAATTTAAGCATTCGATGGAAGAAGGCGGCTGGGATTTATCTAAAGTAGATGCCGAAGCTTTGAAAGATTCGAAAGCAACGTTGGTGTTCGGTCAGATGAACGAACCACCAGGGGCCCGTGCCCGGGTTGCCTTATCGGGATTAACCGTAGCCGAAAGCTTCCGCGACGGTGACGGTACCGGTGCTGGTCGGGATATTCTTTTCTTTATCGATAATATTTTCCGTTTCACCCAGGCCGGTTCTGAGGTATCAGCCCTTTTGGGTCGTATGCCTTCGGCGGTAGGTTACCAGCCAACACTGGCTACCGAAATGGGAGCCATGCAGGAGCGGATTACCTCTACCAAGCGGGGTTCTATTACCTCGGTACAGGCGGTTTACGTACCAGCTGACGATTTAACTGACCCGGCTCCGGCAACAACTTTTGCCCACTTGGATGCCACAACTGTATTAAGCCGTAAAATTGCTGAGCTAGGGATTTACCCGGCTGTGGATCCATTGGATTCAACATCCCGGATTCTGAATGCCCAGGTATTAGGCGACGAGCATTACAACACGGCTCAGCGCGTAAAAGAAACCCTGCAGCGTTACAAAGAATTACAGGATATTATCGCCATCCTGGGTATGGACGAATTATCGGAAGAAGACCGTTTGATCGTACACCGTGCCCGTCGGGTACAGCGTTTCCTGTCGCAGCCATTCCACGTAGCCGAGCAGTTTACCGGCTTAAAAGGTGTTCTGGTGGACATCAAAGATACCATCCGGGGCTTTAACATGATTATCGACGGCGAATTAGACCACTTACCGGAAGTTGCTTTCAACCTGGTAGGAAGCATCGAAGATGCCATCGCTAAAGGCGAAAAGTTAATGGCTGAAACAAAGTAATTCATTCGTTAATCGTTGTTCGTTAATCGTTATTAGTTATAACATGATACGAACAACGATTAACTAATAACGAACAACGAAATAATGTACTTAGAAATAATTACCCCAGATAAGCGCGTATTTGAAGGCGAAGTTAGCTCGGCTCAGTTCCCAGGCACCCAAGGTTCTTTTGAGGTTCTGAACAACCATGCTCCCTTAATCAGCACCTTGGAAAATGGCCGCATTCGGGTTACCTCGGCTGCGGGTAATCAATATTTTAATGTAAATGGCGGCGTGGTTGAGGTTTTAAAAAATAAAATTATTGTTTTAGCCGAAGCTATTACCGAATAATATTTCGATAGTAATAAACAAAAAAGCCTTTCTCATCCGGGAAAGGCTTTTTTGTTTTTAGAATAATATTATGTCTAAATATTCAATTCATTTCCCGCTGGTGGTTAAATAATCAGTAGCGGGTAAGCAGCACTTAAATTTTTTATTTTGAGACAGCTATTCTCTACATTTACGCTCCCGAACCTTCTTTCTGTATCTGCATGACTCAGCATAATAATATACCCGTTAAACCCAAAGTAACCCCCATTTACCAAACCTCGGTTTTTACTTTTGATGATCTTACCGAACTCGAAGCCTATTTTGAGCAACCGTCGCAACGGTATATGTACGCGCGTTACAGCAACCCCAACGCCAATGAACTGGCCGAGGAAGTAAGTAAACTGGAGCAGGGCGACGGCGGCGTGGTTACCTCTTCGGGCATGTCGGCGATATTTACCGCTATCCTGCTGTTTTGCCAGTCCGGCGACCATGTGTTGTGCGCAGAAGAAATATACGGTGGCTCGGCGGTGCTCCTGAACCAGGAACTTAACCGCATGGGCATTTCGGTAAGCTATGTACCGGTCGAAGATCTGTATGATTTAACCGCTTTTGTAAAGCCCAATACCCGGTTGCTGCTCGCCGAAACCATGAGTAACCCTTTGTTGCGGGTACTGGATATTGCCCGTTTAGCTACGGCCTGCCATTCGAAAAATATTAAACTCGTAATTGATAATACTTTTGCTTCGCCGGTGGTCACGCGGCCTTTAAGCTTGGGGGCCGATGTGGTGATTCACAGTGTTACCAAATATTTGGCTGGGCACAGCGATGTAACGGCCGGCGTGGTAGTTACCAAAGGCGAAGAACAGGTAAACCGCATCCGGAAAATAATGATGCACCTGGGCTTAAACCTGAGTCCGTTTGAAAGTTGGCTGGCGGTTCGGGGCTTAAAAACGCTGCGGCTACGCATCAAGCAGCACAGCTCCAACGCGTTGGCCATAGCGCAATATTTAGACCAGTATCCGAAAGTAAACCGCGTTTATTATCCCGGCCTCGCTACGCACCCCGACCATGAACTGGCCAGCCAACAGGGCCAGGGTTTATTCGGCGGCATGCTTTCTTTTGCCATCGCCGACGACGAGGAAGTAGTAAATACTTTTATGCGCAGCCTGCCCACCATCCCGTTTGCGCCATCCCTGGCTGGCGTCAGCACCTCTATTTCGCACCCGGTTCGTACTTCGCACCGTTCCTTAAATCCCGCCAAACGCGATGCTTTGGGTATTACCATGGGTGTTATCCGGTTATCCGTGGGGGTAGAAGAGCCGGAAGAAATATTGGCTGAGCTGGAAGCTGCTTTAAATGCTATTTAGGATTGACGCAATTCTGATTTGTAGTCTATTAGCCGGGAAAACTTACTCTTCAGGGGAGGCTGGAGGGGATTTGTAATCTCCTCGTATATCGCTCCGGATTTACAATCCGGCACTTCTGGTAATTATTTTAAAACAATATTAATGTTCAGGCCCTGTAAATTCAGGGTTATACTGGATTACTCCACATAGGTAATTTTGCTCTCAATTAGCCTTTTGCAGTGCTTGCCCGAAATTTCATCAACTTACACAAAAGGAAATATTAATTAGCGTTATATCGGATGCGGGTTCCTTTGCTCTTTTTTCCAATCTTGCTGGTCGATCTAGACTCGTTTTTGTAAAAACAAATATTAATTTATTGCGGCCAGAGGCCGGCAGGAAAACCTCACGAGCGGGACGTTCGCGCGAGCAGGCGCTAATCAGAATGGAAAAATTACGGCTTGAATGAATTTGCTTCAGTGCTGGAAAATGCCTGATTGGGTAATATTTATAATCTATTCAGTTGGAGAATTACTCGACATAAGTGATTTTGGCGTGGATAGGAGTGTTGCGGCGGCCGGTTAAGGTTTTGTCGGAATAGCCCAGGTAGATGATGCCCAGCACCAAGTCTTCTTCCTGTAGTTTCAGAAAAGTTTTCATGGCCGGGTGGTAAGCCATACCGCCGGAACCCCAGTAAGAAGCAATGCCCAGGGCGGTAGCGCCTAATAAAATATTCTGGACGGCGCAGGCCGCAGCGGCAATTTCTTCGAGCACCGGTATGGCCGGCAATTTTCCCCGCTGCATAATGGCAATTATTACGTGCGAAGCTAAATCTCCCATGTGGGCTAACTTCTCGTATTTTTCCGGGGTAAATTTTTCGGCTGGTATGTACTGCTGGTACAAGTCGGCGTGCTGCCGGCAAAACTCCTGCACTTTCTCGCCGGTGTACACCACAAAATGCCAGGGTTCGGTTAAGCCGTGGGTAGGCGCCCAGTTGGCCAATTGCAGTAAATCTTTTACCTGTTCTTCCGGAATTCTTTTCCCGTTCATCATGCCTGGTTTGGTGGTCCGGCGGGTTTGAATAATTTGCTGTATGGCAGGAAAGCTGTTCATGATCAAATGAATTGTTTGAGAATAACGGTTGTAATTCTTTCCAGTTGTGTGGTGGTTAAAGCCGAACCTGACGGAAGGCAAAGTCCCTGGGTAAATAAATTTTCGGCCACCGTACTCCCGTAATAGAGCTTATCGGCAAAGAGCGGCTGCAGGTGTAACGGTTTCCAGAGCGGACGGGCTTCAATCTGTTCCTTTTCCAGGGCCAGGCGCAACTGGTCAGGTGTTACCGGTTGGTCGGGTGCCAGCGTGATGCAGGTGAGCCAGCGATTAGAGAAGGCGCCGGGCGGTTCCGGTAAAAACCGAATGGCAGTAACCAGGGCGAGAGCCTGCCGGTAATATTCATAGATAGTCCGCCGCTGCTGTACCCGTTCGGCCAGTACCGTCAATTGCCCCAGGCCAATGCCCGCCGAAATATTGCTCATCCGGTAATTATAGCCCACTTCGGAATGCTGGTAATGCGGGGCCGGGTCTTTCGCCTGCGAGGCCAGGAATACAGCTTTTTGGACAAAGCCGGTACTATCTGTAACCAAGGCACCGCCGCCGGAAGTGGTAATAATTTTATTGCCGTTAAAAGAATAAATTCCCATAGCGCCAAAGGTTCCGAGTGCTTTACCCTGATAGGCGGACCCCAGGGCCTCGGCGGCATCTTCTATCACCGGAATACCATACTGGTTCGCTATCTGCATTATTTCCGCCAGCCGGGCCGGCATGCCGTACAGGTGCACCACCAGAATAGCTTTGGGTTTCTTGCCCAGTTGCAGCCGCGCCCGGATAGCATTTTCTAAGGCAACCGGGCACAAATTCCAGGTAGTTGGTTCGCTGTCGATAAAAACAGGCGTTGCCTGCTGGTATAAAATAGGATTGGCTGAAGCCACGAAAGAAAAAGTTGGGCAGATAACTTCATCGCCGGCCGTAACGCCTAATATTTGCAAAGCCAGGTGAATGGCCGCGGTGCCGGAATTGAGCGCAACGGCATTTCCGGCTCCGGTCAGGCGGCCTAATTCTTTTTCAAAATCCGCAATATTACCACCGGCGGTAGTAATATAATTTTCGGCGAAAGCTTTCTGAATAAAAGCCATTTCGGTCCCGGCCATGTGCGGCGGCGATAAAAAGATGCGGGTTGCCTCAGGCATGGTGTCTTTTAATCACTTTGGCCGGTATGCCTACGGCGGTTACCGCCTCCGGTAAATCCCGGTGCACCACCGCGCCGGCCCCAATAATGGCCCGGGCGCCTACCTTCAGAAACTGGATAACGGTGGCATTAGTACCCACATAAACGCCTTTGCCCAGAACCGAATTGCCGGCAATATTTACGTGCGGCATCAGCGAGCAGTAATCGCCCAGTTCAACGTCGTGGCCCAGGGTGCAGCCCAAATTTAAGAGCACGTGGCGGCCTACATGAATATTGGTGGTAATAATACAACCTTGGGTAATAATGGTGCCTTCCCCGATTTCATTAAACTGGTAAGCTTCGTTGGGAACCCCCGGATGAATTAACACCGCAAATTGTATCTGGGGATTAATTATTTTCTCGCAGATTTGCGCCTTTATACCGGGGTTACCGATGGCTACCACCACGTAAAGCGGCTCTTTAACCGCCTGCAGCGCTTCCAGATTACCCAGGTACGGATATTTATCGATGATATCGGGCATATCGGGGTTATCGTCGTAAAAGCCAACCATGTTCCAGACGGGGGCCACCTGGTTAATCTGGTGAATGAGCATCAGCACTTCCCGGCCGAGGCCGCTGGCCCCAAAAATGGCAATATTTTTCAGGTAAGAATGGGTTCCTTTAGGGGGCATGAGGTAAATTTCCGGTAAAACGTTCGGCGGTGGCACTGCCGGGAGCCTGAATATCGGTCGGCTTCCATAATTTAACAAAGGTGCGCGCTAATATTTTTACATCCAAGGCAAAGTCGAGGTGTTCTACATACCACACGTCGTAAGCGAATTTTTGTTCCCAGGTAAGGGCATTCCGGCCGTTAATCTGCGCCCAGCCCGTAATGCCGGGCCGCACCTGGTGCCGCCGGGCCTGATCCGGCGAATACAAAGGTAAATATTCCGGTAGCAAGGGCCGGGGCCCGACCAGACTCAGGTCGCCTTTCAAAACGTTCCAAAGCTGGGGCACCTCGTCGAGGGAGTAGCGGCGGACCAGTTGGCCAACAGGGGTTAAGCGGGCGGCGTCCGGTAGTAAAGTGCCATCGGGGGCGCAGGCGTGGCGCATGGTTTTAAATTTATAGATCCAGAATAACTGGCCGTGGCGGCCCGCCCGCAATTGTTTAAACCAGATATTTTCTTTCTGCCCAACCAAAAGCAGCCCGGCCGTCAGCAGGATAACTGGTATTGTTACCGGCAGGCTCAGGAAAACCAGGGCTACATCTATCGCTCTTTTAAAATACCATTGGTACATGCCGGGTTATTAGAATATTATCAAAATTAACCTTTAGTTTTTAAAACCGAAATATTAACCGTGGTGCCGGGCTCTTTTGGATTAACCGGAATTCCTAAATGGTTTTATTTATCATCCCGGCGAATAAATCGCTTGGCGAATAAATCACTTGGGAAAGGCAGCGGAAACAACTTTTTTGTCTGCACCCGGTTCCATAACTTCGCAGCTATGATTTTATTTCCGAATGCCAAATTAAATATTGGTTTAAACGTGGTTTCGCAGCGGCCCGATGGCTTCCGGAACCTGGAGTCGTGCTTTTATCCGGTGCAATGGTGCGATGCGCTCGAAATATTGCCAGCCGATGCCACCCAATTCAATTTATCGGGCATTCCGGTTCCCGGCGATGCCCAGACCAATTTGTGTCTGAAAGCTTACGAATTATTACGGGCCGATTACAACTTGGCGCCGGTGGTGATGCACCTGCATAAAAATATTCCGATTGGCGCTGGCCTGGGCGGCGGTTCGGCCGACGCTGCTTTTGCCTTGCGCCTGTTAAACGAATTATTCGGGCTAAATTTAACTACCGCACAACTGCAGGAATATGCCCGCGGGCTGGGCAGCGATTGCGCTTTTTTTATTTGGAACCAGCCGGTTTTCGCTACCGGACGGGGCGACGTTTTCCAGGATATCTCTTTAGATTTAACCGGTTACGGCTGCACCGTGGTGTACCCCGATTTGCACATTACCACCGCCGAGGCCTTTGGTCAGTTAGTGCCGCAAGCGCCGGCTCAACCCTTGCTCGATACGTTGCAGCAGGATATCAGCACCTGGAAAGATACCGTTAAAAATGATTTTGAAAAGGCTTTGTTTCCACGTTACCCGGTTTTGGGCGAGCTAAAAGCCGAGCTGTACCGGCAAGGCGCCTTGTATGCGTCCATGACCGGTTCGGGTTCTGCCGTTTTTGGTCTTTTTGCACCCGGGCAGGCTATGGAACCAACGTTTCCGGCTGCGTACCGGGTGTGGCACGGCCTGCTTTAAGCTTTTGCCGCCGGGCCAAGTGGCGCTCAATCAGGGCGTGCGAAAAAACGCTGAATAAAATAATGGTCGCTCCGAAATAAAAACCACCCGACATCCGCTCCGCATCTTTAAAAATAAAATAAGCGAATAAAATACCGTAAACCGG
>JAQBNV010000221.1 GCA_028288395.1 Adhaeribacter sp.
CGATCTTTAAATTCGCTTGTGATTAATATAACAGAAAGGCATCAGCATATCCTAAATAAATTACAACGCGAAGGCCAGGTTCAGGTGCTGGACTTGGGGGAAGAACTCCATGTTTCATCGGTAACCATCCGGAAGGATTTGAAACTACTCGAAGATAAAGGCTTGCTGTTCCGGACCCACGGGGGCGCTACGCAGCATAATCCCTACACCGTAGACCGGCCGGTGAATGAAAAAGAAAAGATTCAATCTGGCGAGAAAAACCGTATCGGGCTGGCAGGCGCTGCCCTGGTACAACCCAACGATTCTATTTTAATAGCCTCCGGTACAACGGTGCTGGCCCTGGCTAAAAATATTAAGCCCCAGGAAAATTTAACCGTAATTACCTCGGCGTTGCCCGTCGCGTTGGAGCTGATCCGGCACCCCGCCATTGAAGTGTTGCAGTTGGGGGGCTTGTTACGAAAAAATTCTTCTTCGGTGGCTGGCCCTTATTCCGAGCGTTTCCTGACTGATTTTTCGTGCAGCAAATTATTTCTGGGAGTGGATGGCATTGACCTGGAATTTGGCTTAACTACTACCAATGTAATGGAAGCGCATTTAAACCGGCAAATGATAGCTATCTCGCAAAAAACCATTGTGCTGGCCGATTCTACCAAATTTGGTAAACGCGGTTTTGGCCGCATCTGTGGCTTCGAGGATATTGATCAGGTTATTACGGACAAAGGCATCTCAGAACATATTATTAAAACGCTGGAAGGCAAGGGCGTAAAGGTGACGCTGGTGTAGTAATAGTACTTATGCCAGGAAAACTGGGGCGGTTGCAAGGAAGCGTTACGATGGGAAGTAAAATATTGCACTTGCTGGTACTTAGCTGGTAACATCAGAAAGTTTTTTGGCTCATTTGGCGTAACTTACCACTCGGATTGCTTTATTGTTTTTATATTTATCCGCAAAAAAAACCTATATTAACCAACCACTACAAAAATTAGAAGGAATGAAAATAAAATGGCTAACCGCCGGCCTCGTGCTTACGGGCATATCTGCCTTTACGCTTAAAAACGATTACGGCTTAAAACTGGAGGAAATGCACTTCTCCGCTGAAACCCAATTGTATCTGCCCGATGATTTAGAGGCTACTTTGTGGGCAGAATCGCCTAAATTCTTCAACCCGACGAACCTGGATGTGGATGCCAAGGGCCGCATTTGGGTAACTGAAGCTGTAAATTACCGCCTCTACAACAACAAACCCCAAAGCCATTTAAACTTTCCGGAAGGTGACCGGGTGGTAATTCTGGAAGACAAGGACGGCGACGGCGTGGCCGAAACCTCGAAAGTATTTGTGCAGGACAAAGACCTGGTAGCCCCGTTAGGTATTTCGGTAATCGGCAATAAGATAATTGTATCCAGCGCCCCTTCTATTATTGTGTATACCGATGAAAACGGCGATGACAAACCCGATAAAAAAGAAACTTTCCTGACCGGTTTTGGTGGCCTGGATCACGATCACAGCCTGCACGCTATGTTTGCCGGCCCGGATGGTAATTATTACTTTAATGCTGGTAACGCCGGTCCTCATATTGTAACCGATAAAGCCGGCTGGACTTTGCGGGCCGGCAGTAATTATACCGGTGGCTCGCCCTACAATAAAGAAAACAAAGGCAATATGGTAAGCGACGACGGTAAAGTCTGGGTGGGTGGCATTGCGATGCGCATCAAACCCAATGGCACTGGTCTAACTGTATTGGGCCACAATTTCCGAAATTCCTACGAACTAACCCTCGACTCGTACGGTAACATGTGGCAGAACGACAACGACGACGATGGGAATAAAGGCGTACGGGTATCTTATTTGATGGAAGGCGCTAACATGGGCTACGCCAGCGCCGATGGTACCCGCCGGTGGCAAGCCGACCGCCGACCCGACCAGGAAACCATTAAAGCACACTGGCACCAGGAAGATCCGGGCGTATTGCCGCTGGGCGATAACACCGGGGCAGGTTCGCCTACCGGGGTGGCTTTTAACGAAAGCGATTTGCTCGGCGAAAAATACCGGGGCATGTTACTGGCCTGCGAGGCTGGCCGCAATGTAGTGCTGGGTTACCGGCCCGAAACCAAAGGTGCTGGCTATGCGCTGAATCGTCTTAATTTTATTACTTCTTTAAAAGAAAATGAAGTAGAAGACGCTAAAAGCCGTGCGGACGAAAACGAAAAAGCCAAATGGTTCCGCCCCAGCGATGTGGTGATTGGCGCTGACGGTGCTATTTATATTACCGACTGGTACGACAGCATGGTAGGTGGCCATCGCATGACCGATAGTACCGGCACCGGCCGCATCTACCGCATTGCCCCGAAAGGCAAAAAATTAACCACCCCAAAAATTAACCTTAAAAATACGAAAGGCCAGATTGCGGCTTTACTCAGTCCGGCGGTAAATGTGCGCAATGCCGGTTTTGTGTTATTGGCAGCCCAAGGCGATAAAGCGGTAAAAGATGTGAAGAAAATCCTCTCGGCCAGCAATCCTTACCACCGCGCCCGCGCTACCTGGTTACTGGCTAATATGGGCCCTAAAGGCATAGCCGAAGTAGAAAACCTGCTGAAAGACAGTGATCCTAATTTACGTATGACGGCGTTCCGGGCTTTGCGCCAGGTAAAACCCGATATATTGCCCTACGCCCAGATATTAAGCAAAGATCCCTCGGCAGTAGTGCGCCGCGAAGTGGCAGTAGCCCTGCGGGATATTCCGTTGGAAAAAATGCAAAATATTGCGGTTGATTTGGCTAGCCAATACGACGGCCAGGATCGTTATTACCTGGAAGCGATTGGCTTAGCCCTGACAAATAAAGAAGAAAAAATATACCCGGTACTGCAGGCCCAATTAGGCGGCGAGCCGCTGAGCTGGAATCCGCGCTTTACCGACCTGGCTTGGCGTTTGCACCCCAAAGCAGCGATTCCGGCCCTGAAACAGCGTGCCGGCGCAGCCGGGTTATCCGATGACCAACGGCAAAAAGCAATAGTGGCTTTAGGTTTTGTGAAAGACCAGAGCGCCGTAGATGCCATGGCCGAATTGATGGCAAGCAACGTGAAAGGCGTAAAAGACCAGGCCATTTGGTGGCTTAACTACCGCAAAGCCAACGATTGGAGTGCCTTTACCATGCCGGCTGACCTGCCGGCGCCACCCGTTACCATCAGCCCCGAAATGCAGCGGCACATGCTGGGCATGAAAAACCGTTTACTGAATAACGAAACAACGGCAGCCGATAAAATTACGGCCGCCACGGCCATGGCCAAAGACAAAACCGGCGGCGAAATGCTGATTGGTTTAGCCGCCGAAAAGAAGCTTTCGCCCGAAATAATAGCCGCGGTGAGCAACGAAATATTTACCAATCCGGATCAGTCGGTGCGGGTACTGGCCAGCGATTATTTTAAAAAGCCCGGCGGTACTACCGCTTTGTCTATCCCTAAAATTGCCAAGATGCCTGGCGAGGTGGTAAAAGGAAAAGCCGTATTCCAGAGCAAGTGTACCGCCTGCCACCGGGTGGGTAAAGATGGCAACGACATTGGCCCCGAATTAAGCGTTATTGGTAAAAAGTTCGAGAAAAACGGCTTACTCGATGCAATTGTAAACCCCAGCGCCGGCATGGCCTTTGGGTATGAGTCGTGGCTGATTACGAAAAAAGACGGCACCACGGCTTCCGGTTTTCTGCAGGCCGATGGCGAAACGTTGGTGTTGAAAGGCATGGGCGGCCAGACCTATAATATCAAAGCGGCCGACATCGCTACCCGCAAACAGTTTTCGACGAGTATTATGCCGGAACCAACGGCGCTGGGCTTAACCGAGAAAGATTTGGCCAACTTATCGGCTTACCTGCTAACCCTTAAAACAGATAAAAATTAAAGTAAAGTATTAAGGTGTATTCTGCTACATCCCCGTTTCGGCTGTTTTAACAGTCGGAGCGGGGATTTTTTCGGAACGGCCCGAAATCAAAGTTGAAAACCGAAAGAAGAAAAGCCAATAGTAATACCATTTCACTTTACTACCTGCCGTAAAGTTGACCTAAAAAGGGAAGCAAACCCGGTAGGTTTCAAAACCTACCGGGTTTAAGTTACATGCAGTATGGCCGCTTGTTCATGCGATTTGGTATAAGTAGATGGACATAAATAATAATATAAATACAGCTTTACTATTCTGTCATTCCCAAAGATTCTTCTGGGTTACTTAAATATCAATGAGAATATTCCTTCAGTGTGACAGGCGGGAATTTATATCTTTTATTTGTCTGGCCTACTTAACTACCCGCCGCTTCGCTCAGGTGCCGGAAAGCAAATTGCCTAAATATTGGTGGTGCCGGTTTTATAGTAAGAATGCAGCTGCCGGCTTTAAATAATAAGAAATATTGCCGAACTGGGCGCCTTCCGGAAAATCTTTATTTAAATCCATATTGGTAAGTGCCTGCAAAATAGAGGAACCCGTTACCGGGAAGCGAAAAGTCCGTATAAGGGAAATCTTTTCTGTAATCGCGCCGGATTAAATGATTAGCGGCCTGCCAGTATAAACGATTAACTTGCGCGAAAAACCGCCAAAATATTAATGCATGAACAACCCTAAAATTCCGCTGGCCGAACGGATGCGGCCGCATACCCTCGACCAGTTTGCCGGCCAGAAACACCTGGTAGGCGAGAAGGGAATTCTCCGTCGTTACCTCGATTCCGGCATGATTCCGTCAATGATTTTATGGGGGCCACCAGGAGTAGGCAAAACCACGCTGGCTAATATTATAGCTTCGCAACTAAAACTGCCTTTTACGGCCCTAAGCGCGATTAATGCCGGGGTGAAAGATGTACGCGAGGTGATCGAAAAAGCGCGGACCCGGCCCGGTACCATCCTGTTTATCGACGAAATTCACCGGTTCAGCAAGTCGCAGCAAGATGCGCTGTTGGGAGCCGTGGAAAAAGGAGTTATTACGCTAATCGGTGCCACCACCGAAAACCCCTCTTTCGAGGTTATTTCGGCATTGCTTTCGCGGTCGCAGGTTTACGTGTTACAGCACCTGTCCAAAGCGGAACTCATCGATTTGGTAGATAAAGCAATAGCGGAAGATGAATACCTGAAAAAGAAAACCATCCGGGTAGAGGAGTACGAAGCTTTGCTGATGTTATCGGGCGGTGACGCCCGCAAACTCCTGAACCTACTCGATATTGTGGTAGAAGGGTCTAATGCCGATGAACTGGTTATCACCAATGCATTTGTGCAGGAAATGGCTCAGCAGCACATTGCCATTTACGATAAATCCGGCGAGATGCACTACGATATTATTTCGGCCTTTATTAAATCGATGCGCGGCAGCGACCCCAATGCGGCGCTCTACTGGCTGGCCCGGATGATAGAAGGCGGCGAAGATCCTAAGTTTATTGCCCGCCGGATGCTGATTATGGCTTCGGAAGATATTGGCAATGCAAACCCCACGGCGCTGGTGATTGCCAATGCCTGTTTTCAGTCGGTGCAGGTAATTGGTTACCCCGAGAGCAATATTATCTTATCGCAGGCGGCAGTTTACCTGGCTACCTCGCCTAAAAGCAATTCGTCGTACATGGCCATTTGGGCCGCGCAGGAATTGGTAAAACAAACCGGCAATTTGCCCGTGCCACTGCCCTTGCGCAATGCGCCCTCGAAATTAATGAAAGAGCTGGGTTACGGCAAAAACTACAAATACGCCCACGATTACGAACAGAATTTTGTACCCCAGGAATTTCTGCCGGAGCAGATTCAGCATAAAAAGCTATTTGACCCCGGCAACAACCCCCGCGAAAACGAAATGCGCAGAAACCTTCGCCAGTGGTGGGGCGATAAATATGGCTATTAGCCGGTAAGGAATATTTTATAAATAATCATTATAAGCTAAATGGGTGCACGACAAATTGCATTAAAAATTTGTAATACTTCCCCTCGGTCGGTGCCCTCACCGACCGAAAGATAAACTTTTACTCCCGTACAACTTTTTATCTTCCTGCGGGACCTCTACTATATAGATGCATTTATTTCCCCTCTTTCTTAGGCTAGCTTACTTCTTTCGGTCGGTGAAGGCACCAACCGAGGGAAAGATGGGCGTATCACAAAGGGAATTAAAAGCTTTTTCTCTTATGGGTCAATTAAGCGACAAGACGATGTATAAAAATACGGTTTGTGCAGTTTGTCGTACACCCGGCTAAAGTCAGGAAAAATTTAAGCTAAGTATTTTATTATACCAAATAGCATAAACCACCTGTCCTTCTTAAAAGGGGAAAGTCGCAGCATGCCAAAAGAATCTACTGTTAAACCATAATTCAGGTAACAAAGCAGAATAAGTTAGTTGCCTGTATTGGTTTTTAATCAGAAGATTCCCTTCGGGAATGACCAACCCTGACTTTTGCCGTCTTTATAAATGTTCGATTGATGGGGATTCACCAGTTTTGTTATATAATAAACCGGGAATACTTCGCATTACTAACGTAGAGATGAAATCATAATAACTACCCCGACGGGAGGGCAGTTATTATTGGCGTGTCCTGAATATTTCGGCAAGGGCTTTTATTTACTTCCCTTACGCCCTGGCATAAGCAACCGGTTTGGCAGCTTTCAGCAGGGACTTGGCGGCATCTGCGGCCACTACCAGGCCACCGGCCGCCATAATAATATCTTTGATAACGAGCCTCCCGGCTCCGGAAAGGTAGGGAAAGCCGTAATCAGGGCCGCCTAAATTAGGTACATACACTTCCGGAGTGGTAATCAGAAACGAAAGCGTTACGATAGACATCCCGAAAGTGAGTAAACCGCCCAGCAAACCCAGCTTGGCGTTAAAAATACCCGCCAGGGTCAGGAGCCCGATAAGGATAATGACACCACCCAGACCAGAGGAGAAAATATAGGTCATGTTGTTGGGCAGGATAATTTTAAGTGGTTTATCTATTTAGAGCGTATTGGCTGGGGATATTTTCTAATTTCTTCTGGCGTCATAGGCCTATCAGTAACTATGACAATGGTATCATTTGGATTTGTTGATCTTTTCATTGCCTCCTCAAGTAATTTTGTCTCTTTATTCTTTCTTTTAGTTTCTTGTAAAGTATCGTTACAAGAAGTCAATGAAAGTGTAATTATAATAGGAATAAAGGCTAAAAAATTTATCGTGTTCTTAATTGTAAATATCTTTTTGGCCATGATAATATTATTTTAGGGTTAAAAGATTAAAATATTCCATAAGTTTTATTTAAGGATGATAACATGTTTAAATTCCATAAATAAATTGTTTTTTATTCTGACTAACGTTCCTGATTATTCCAGAACATCAAATTATTGCAAAACCTAAGTCTTGTGGTTTAAGGTCTAATCTGAGGGCAATCTTAAGCCGGTTACTGCCTTTGGGCATGCGGTTGCTTAATATCCTGCCCCCGATATTTTATTATTAGGCGCTAGGCGAAGCCAGCTGGTAAATTGCTTGGCCCTTTTAAACTTTGAAAAGCCATCGGGCCCAATTTCACTCATCCGTGTTAAAACAGTGGCATGGCTTACCCCTTCAATCTGCATCAGGTCCACTCCTTCAAAATACTGGTAAGCTGCCTGGTTTAAGTCAATGCCTTTTATCGCATTTTTATTCCGGCGCTTATGGGGCTTCGTTTCAGTAGCAAGTTGGCTTTTAGTTGGATGCATCTTTATTTGAAATTGCAGAAAAGCACTTATTTCTTTATCACAAGCTTCTATCTGCTCCTGAAAGAACAGGTAAGAATTATATTCCTGCTTTAAGCAACTAAGGTAATCTTTGCGGATGTTGCCTTGTAGGGCTTTGCCTATTTCTGCTTCTGATTGGCGGCAGTTATAATGCCGGTTTTTAGCCAGTACTACCGGGTCTAAGTTGCCTTTACATATTTCTGCTATGATGGTAAGACCTGTCAGTCCGCAGACATCTTTTACCACCACATCTAACCGCAAGTTAAGTAGCCGTAAATACTTTTGCCTCTTGTGCGTGGCGGCAGCGGCCAGTTCCAGCCAGTTGGTTCTTTGCCGGCAATAAGTACGGAGCTCTTCGGTGGTTTCATCGGGCAGAAAGCTACCCGAGAGTAATCCCAGCGTATGCAACTTCTGTATCCATCGGCAGTCTTTCACATCGGTTTTCTTGCCTTGGGCATGCTTGGTGAACTTGCCATTGACCAGGGTCACGGTAAAGCCATGGTACACCAGTTCTACATACAGGCTCTGCCAGTAATTGCCCGTGCTTTCCATTGCAACTGAGGTAATGCCATAACATTGCAGCCATTGGCAGATTCCGCCGTGTTAGGTGTTATCACCTGACACCAACCTCTCTGATGATCGTAATATTCCTTAATAAAATAAAGCTACCATGGTATCTGAACACCCGCAATTTTTCACGGCTACTATTCTGGATTGGAAGCATCTGTTAAAGCCAAATAAATACAAGGATATCTTGATTGGAATCCTGAAGTTTCTGTTACAAAACTGCCGGATTAAATTGTTTGGCTTTGTGTTGATGCCAAACCATCTGCACTTAATCTGGCAGATGCAGGAAAACATAAAGGCCGCGGACGTACAACGGGATTTTCTCAAATTTACGGCCCAGCAAATCAAATTCGACCTTCAGCAAAACCACCCCGCCGTGCTGGAGAAGTTCCGGGTAAAGGTGAAAGACCGCTCATACCAAATATGGGAACACCGGCCGTTGTCGGTGCCGTTATGGTCGACAAAGGTATTGGAGCAAAAGCTGGATTATATTCACCGCAACCCGGTGCAGGAAAAATGGCAATTGGCGGACCTGCCGGAGAATTACTTTTACGCCAGTGCCCGGTATTATTTGCTTAATGTAGATGATTGGGGCTTTCTTACGCATTATGCCGAATAGGTGTCAGGTGATAACACCTGACACGGCGGAAAAGATGTAAAAATACAACAACTAATTGCAACGACAGATGCTACCTCTAACAAAATTAAAAAAGCAATATTAAATTAATATTTCTTTAAAACATCAAACTTTAAATGTGTGCCTTTTCTTTGTTAATATATTTTTCTCTACAATATCAACTAACTAAAGGGATTTAATATTTAAGTAAAGGCTTTTTTATATTATTATGTAAATGGTCCTTTAGAATTATTCTGAAATCAAATATAGCATTGCAAGTTATTAAATTACAATGCTTTGTACCCAGAGCCGGGGTCGAACCGGCACATCCGTGAAGATATTGGTGTTTGAGACCAACGCGTCTACCGATTCCGCCATCTGGGCAGGTATCTCCAATCTATAAGTACCCAGAGCCGAGGTCGAACCTATTAGATTCAGCGACTCTGTTTTTACGATCGGGATGCAAACTTAGATAAACTTTCCTGAATTCGCAACAAGTATTTTTTCTTTAAATAATAAGTTTTTACCTGTTGCAGGGCCGCGTCGCGCGTAAAACCTTCTAATAGAGGGTATTGTTGCAGGGTAGGTAAAATATCGGCTTCAAGGGCCGCCGTAGTTCCGGCTGCCTGCTGGCCTACCTGCTGCAAAATGGCCGGGTCAAAATCAAATTCCAATTCCATTAGCTGCTCGTTCAGTTCCATCATCTCCATCAGGAAATCGCCGGGCAGTTCGTTGTTTTTGCCTTCTTCCAGCAGGCCGTGTTGCGCCAGAATATATTGCATGCGGGCATCGGGGTTGCTCAGGGTCCGGAAGGCGTTGGTGTTGAGGGTAGCCAAAGCCAATATTTCGCTTTGTTTTTCGGAGCTTTCGTTGGCGTGGAAATCCGGGTGGTGCTGGCGGCTCAACTCGTAATATTTTTGTTTAATCAGCTTTTCGTCGGGCAGAAAGCTCTCGGGTATACCGTAAAATTTAAAGTAGTTTTCCATGATTTTAGCAATTACCTTGTTAGTTATCAGCGGTTAGTTGTTAGAAATAAGTTCTTAGGTTTTGTCACAGAACCACCCGTATTTATTCAATAACAATTAGCAAATAACAATCAATTATTCCGTTAAGGGAAAATTGATGTCTACGCGGGAATCGTAATGAAGGCCGAGGAGCTCGGACGCGTTGCCTTTGTTGATGCCAATGGTAAGTAAGCCCCGGCTGGTAAAAACGCAAACGCAATCGCCTTCGTCGCCGGCATTAAAGTTGGGGCTGATGCGGTCTACGGTTTCACGGGCAAACCGGATGGTAAAATTCCGGCCGTGGCCGATTGCGTCGAGGCTGTCCTGCGAAATATCGGTGATGAGGTTGCCGTAATGGTCTACGTGAATGACGTGGCCCGTAATGGCGTTGTCGCTGAGGCGGAGCTGCCGGTTCAGGAGTTCACGCATACTTTTAGTTTCCTGACCCAGTTCCCGGATGTCGCCGCCCTGTGCCAGGAATGCTGCCGCCGGACCCAGTACATCTTTGGCAGGGTGCGGTAAAAGGCCTTCTACGCTCAGTTCTACCAGCAAATCGGGCCGGGAGTCGGTGAGTAACGATAAAATGCCGTTATCGGCGGCTACAAAATAATGGTTTTTGAATTTGATGGCGTGGTACCGGCCTTCGGTGCTGCCTTGCGAATCGACGGCTACCAAGTGTACGGTGCCTTCCGGAAAATCCTGATAAACCGATTGCAGTACGTAAAGCCCGTGGGCAATATTAAAAGGTTCTATGTGGTGTGAAATATCCAGAATCCGGGCCTGGGGAGTTACTTTCAGGATACTTGCTTTAACCGCTGCCACGTAATGATCTGTATATCCAAAATCAGATAAAAACGTAATCAGGGGCATAAAGACGAATTAAATTTGCACAATATTTGTTAATTGCAAAAGTAAGAATATTTTAGAAGAAATAAATTCATTTATACAGCTAACGACCTTAAGTAATTTGGTAGAAAAAATTATAACCCTGGAGAATATATCGCTGATAGATTTTTTGGGAATTGAGAATCAGAACATTAAACAACTCGCGGCCGCTTTTCCGAGCAGCAAGATTATTTCCCGGGGCAATGAAATTAAAATTCAGGGCAAAACCCCCGAAATAACCAAAATTCACGAGATTCTTTCTTCGCTCATCGAGCACTACCATAAGTTTGGGAAGATAACCCATAACAATGTGGATAAATTTATTTCGCCGGATCTGGATGGCGTTGAAGACATACCGCATCCGTCGGCGCAGGATGTTTTGCTGTACGGCAGCAAGGGCGGCATTATTAAAGCCAAAACGCCTAACCAGCAGCGCCTGGTAGATGCCGTTGATAAGAATGACCTGGTATTTGCGCTAGGGCCGGCCGGTACCGGTAAAACTTATATTTCGGTAGCTTTGGCTGTTCGGGCTTTAAAAAACAAAGAGGTAAAAAAAATTATTATTTCGCGCCCCGTGGTAGAAGCCGGTGAAAACCTTGGTTTCTTGCCCGGCGACATGAAAGATAAAGTAGACCCGTATTTGCGCCCTATTTACGATGCCCTGGAAGATATGATTCCGGTGGAGAAGCTGAAATATTATTACGAAAACAAAATAATAGAAATAGCGCCGCTGGCTTATATGCGGGGCCGCACCCTGAACAATGCTTTTGTGTTGCTCGACGAAGCCCAGAATACGACCCCGATGCAGATTAAAATGTTTCTGACCCGGATGGGCCCGAACTCGCGGGTGATGATCAACGGCGACCGGTCGCAGATAGATTTGCCTACAAAACAAAAATCGGGTTTGATCGAAGCCATCCATATTCTGCGCGACGTGAAAGGCATTGTGATGGTAGAACTGAAGCCGGAAGATGTGGTACGCCACCGCCTGGTACGGGAAATTATTGAGGCTTACACCAAAGCCGAAGAAGGCGCTCCGGCCCGTGATACGAACCAGCGGGACAAAGATTACCAACCCCGCAATAATTACCGGACCGCCGAAAGTGCCAATACCGGTAGTTAAAACTGATTGTAATATATTGGCTGGTCGTTCCGGCAGAACCTATTTAGCGGATAATTAGCGCGGTTCCGCCGGAACGACCTTTTTCTATAATAGATTTTCCGGCTTTATTTAGCTTTAAAAACTACTGCTGCGACCCCGAATGATTCTGGTAAGTAAAATAGAAGATGTGCGCGACCTGGATGCCGCTTTTACCATTCGCGAAAAAGTTTTTGTAGAAGAACAAGGCGTACCCACGGCCGAGGAATACGATCAATACGAAAGAACAGCCCATCATTATTTAGCTACCTGCGCCGGCGTACCCTGCGGGGCGGCTCGATGGCGCCAGACCGAAAAAGGCATAAAGCTGGAGCGTTTTGCCGTATTGCCCGAATACCGGAACCAGGAAGTAGGTAGCCACCTTTTGCATAAAGTTTTGCTGGATGTAAAAGCAATGCACCCCGGCAAAGAAATTTACCTGCATGCCCAGTTACCCGCCTTAAATTTTTACGCCCGCCACGGTTTTGCGCCGGTAGGGGAGCCGTTCAGCGAGTGCGACATTGAGCATTATAAAATGATTTTACGTGATTAGGTGGGCGCCCTACCCGTTTTTGCGTATTGCTTTTTTCTTTGGTGCGGGTATATTTTTATACTTACAGGCCGGTAGCCTGTCCGTGGCGGCAGGAGGAGCTTTTGCCTTTTTTCTGACGTTATTTCTTTTCCTGCTTTTTCTTTCCCGTAAAAACCGCTCGGCGTACCTTACCAACCTAGCGGGGCTAACCGGCTTGGGGTTGTTTTTCCTGGCCGGCTATCTCCTGATGCATCTGCGTACGGTCCAATACCAGCCAGCCCCCTTACGTTACCAGCCCCACACCATCAGTCATTACGTGGGGGTGGTAGATGATTACATTACCCAAAAGCCAGCTTCCGTCAGTACTACCCTCCGGTTGAAAGCAATTAAACGCGCCGGGGCCTGGCAGCCGGCCACGGGCCAGGTCCGGCTAACGGTAAAGCAGGAGTGTGGTAAA
>JAQBNV010000287.1 GCA_028288395.1 Adhaeribacter sp.
AGCTGGCGCAACCTGGATGACCCCACTATTTATTACGACGACAGCTACATAAGCCAATTGCCACCAAACACCCGCGACAAATTTTACCGGTTGGCCACGGCTTACCTGCAGGCCGGCGATAAAGCTAAAGCCAAAGAAGTAATAACGCGCTGCCTCACCGTGATGCCCGATAAATCCATCCCTTACGATTATTATACCCCGCAATTTATTGAACCCCTGGTAGCAGTGGGCGAACAGAAAAAAGCGATGGGAATTCTGAACGTAATGGCTGCGCGCGCTACCAAAGCCCTGTCTTATTATGCTACCGACCCCAATAGCGCTTTGTTCGACCGGGAGGTGCAGACTAACTTTATGATTTTACAGCAACTGATTATGTCGGCGCGGGCCATTGGCCAGGAGCAAAAAGCCGCTGAGCTGGAACAAATCTTTATGAAGTTCTACGGCAATCGTTAGGCGTTAAAATAGGAGAAAAGACCGGTTCGGACAAAACCGGTCTTTTTATTTATTCCGGTTAATCAACCAAGGTGTTTGCGGTAGAAAAGGCCTTTTGAATATAGATTTAGAACCTATATTTACGTTAATCCTAAAGAGAACCAGCCCGGCCGGAAAATCATGAAAAAAATATTTGTTTATTTTTTCTTTTTAACCTTAATCTGTGTTGCCTGCGCCCCTAAGCAGGTATTGTACCGGCAGAACCTGGATTTTGTGTATATTCCGGCTACTACCATTGATTATGATTTACTGGCCGATAAAGATAGTTTACACGTTTTTCTAAAATTCGCGGATCAGGGTTTATTTAAAGACGTACCCAAAGGACAGCTTAAATTACCGTACACCATCAGCCTGAGTTACGAACGGGCCGAAATCATTAGGCGGGATTCGGTGCGGCAGTTGGGGCAGCGCCTTACGTTTTCCGATGATTTTGCCTACGTAGATTTTAAGCTGCCTTTGGCGGGTATTACGCTTCCCTCGGTTTTGCAGTTACAAATACCCCAGCACATTACCGACCGGGAATATTTATGGCTGGATATACCCCTGCGACGGGAAATATTAGCCAAGCGGTTAATAGCGGCCGATGTGAATTCAGATTTGCCTTTGTTCCGTTCGTATGTGAATACTTTCGAAAGTTTTAAAGTGCTTTCTTCTTTGCCGCTTACCAAAGTGCAGCTAAAACAATACGAGGCCGATTTCCCGGCCGCATTGCCACCATTTTCTTTAAGCCAGAAGAATGTACCACCCACCCTGCGACTGATACAAACGAGCGAAATCGATATTGGCGAAAATATTACCTTGGCAGCGGAAGGTCTTTACGTACTGGATTCCGGCGAATCGACAACCAGTATGATTGCCGGGGCCAACCAGTATCCTGAATTAAGTACGGCCCGCGAACTGATAGAGCCATTGATTTACATGACCAGTGCCGAGGAACGCAAAAAGTTGTACGGCGCTACCGAACCCAAGCAGGCCCTGGATCGTTTCTGGCTTAATATTGCTAACCAGGACCAGACCCTGGCCAAAGGGCTGATTAAAGAATATTACCAACGGGTAAAAGAAGCCAATATATTTTTTAGTTCGCACAAAGACGGCTGGCTTACCGACCGGGGCATGTTGTATATTATTTTTGGAAAGCCCAGCGCGGTAAACCGTCGCCTGAACGCTGAAGAATGGACTTACATCAGAAGAAGGGATGTGGGGGCAGCCTTTAAATTTACTTTAATAAAAAAACCCAATACCTTTACACAAAACCATTACGAACTGGTCCGGCGTCCGGAATACGAGTTTGTGTGGTATAGCACCGTAGAAAAATGGAGAAGAGGAACTATTCTGGAGGAGTAAATTCCCGGCCACCCCGCCGCGAGAGCTCTGATAATATTCAAATGATTTTTGGCCTGCGGCCCATCACCGAAGCATTACTGGCCGGCAAGGGGTTAGAGCGTATTTACCTGCAAAAAGGTCAGCGCAACAGCATGACCATCGAGATTACTGAATTGGCGCATAAAGCCAATGTGCCGGTAGCCATGGTGCCGCCCGAAAAATTGGATACGCTCACCCGGAAAAACCACCAGGGAGCCGTAGCTTTTTTATCGGCGATAACTTACGCCCCGCTGGATAATATTGTAGCCGATATTTACGAGAAAGGTAAAACCCCACTATTGCTAATACTGGACCGGATAACCGATGTGCGTAATTTTGGTTCTATTGCCCGCAATGCCGAGTGTATGGGGGTAGATGCCATTGTAATCCCCAGTCGCGGGGCGGCCCAGATTAATGGTGATGCCCTCAAAACGTCGGCCGGTGCCCTGAATATTGTGCCGGTTTGCCGCGAAAACAACCTGAAAGATACATTGAACTTCTTGCAGCAATCGGGTATACAGGTGGTAGCCTGTACCGAAAAAGGCGAAGATACCTTAAATTCCGGGGTGGTAGATTTTACCGGGCCAACGGCCATTTTAATGGGCAGCGAAGAAGACGGTATTTCGCCGGAATATTTAAAGAAAGCCGATGCGAAAGTTAAAATTCCGTTGTTAGGCCAAATAGGCTCATTAAACGTTTCTGTAGCTAGTGGTATCGTTTTGTTCGAAGTGTTGCGGCAACGGCTGGCAGTAAAAAGTTAGCAAATCCAAAGCAGATTTATTTAAAAAACAAAAAACACTATTTCTAATTAAATAGTGTTTTTTGTTAAGAGCTATTCCAACAATAATGATGCAACAAGGAATATTTAGATATAAAAGCTACAATAATTCTATAAACTTAGAACCATCATCAGTTAGATATTTACCATTGAACGGTACCAGATAATTGCTAAACGTTAATTAGTAGCTAATAACTTTTAATAGTAGCCACTGCCTTTTTTAGATTTAACATCCGCGACAAAGTCTTTTACGCGCTGCTCTTCGTCTTTGGGGCAAATCATCAGCACATTGTCATATTCGGCTACAATAAAATTTTCCAGGCCGTTAATAACTACCAACCGGGCCTGCGGGGTTTTGATGATGCAGTTTTGGGTATCGTACAGCAACACGTCCCCGTCTATTACGTTGCCGGCTTCATCTTTATTACCAATGCTGTACAACGAGTTCCAGGTGCCTAAATCCGACCAGCCGAAATCGCTGAGCATTACAAAAACATTGTCGGCTTTTTCCATGATGCCGTAGTCAATGGAAATATTCCGGCAGTGGGAGTAAGCCCGGGTAATAAATTGCTCTTCCTGGGGTTGATTCAGGTACAGTAATCCTTCTTCAAAGATTTCGGCAATTTCGCCCAGATATTGACGGAATGCTTTTAGAATAGATTTTACGTTCCAGATAAAGATACCCGAATTCCAGACAAAGTCGCCGCTTTCCACAAACATTTGAGCCAGCTCCAGGTTTGGTTTTTCGGTGAAGGTTTTAACTTTTTTCAGGTGCTTGCCTTCTTCAATAAACTGGATGTATCCGTAGCCGGTATCGGGCCGGCTCGGTGTAATGCCCAAGGTAAGTAATATTTCTTCTTTTTCGGCAGCCGTTACCGCTTCCTGAATCGTTCTGACGAAAGACTCTTCTTTCAGGATGACGTGGTCGGCCGGGGCAACTACCAGGGTGGCGTGCGGATTTAGCTGGCTGATTTTGTAGCTTGCGTAGGCTATAGCCGGGGCGGTATTGCGCCCGATAGGCTCACACAAAATCTGGTGATCCTGTAAGGCGGGTAGTTGCTCTTTTACCAGTTCCCGGTAGTCGGTGTTGGTTACAACGTAAATATTTTCAGTCGGACAGATATCCTGGAAACGGTCGACGGTCATTTGCAGCATACTGGAACCTACGCCCAATACATCGTGGAATTGTTTGGGGTTGTTGGTACGGCTAAAAGGCCAGAAGCGGCTGCCAATGCCTCCGGCCATAATTACTACAAATGTGTCTTTACTTCTCATTAAATCAAGCCTTCTTTAAGTAAATCGTGTAAGTGTATAAAACCAGCAAAGTTACCGGATTTTGTTACAATCAGTTGGGTTATGTTCTGCTTTTGCATCAAAGCGAGTGCAGCGGTCGCAAATTCGTCGGCCTCAATGGTCAGGGGAGTGGCCGTCATAATGTCAGTAGCCTGTATGGTTTGGAGCGAATCGTATTTGTTTAACATGCGGCGAAGATCGCCATCGGTTATAATGCCGATCAGGTTCTGCTTATCTGCGGTGAGAACGGCGGTGGCTCCCAAGCGGTTAGAAGAAATCTGAATGATAATTTCTTTTAATCCGGCATGTTCGGAAACAGCCGGCGCCGAATTTTGCGAAGAAATATCGCCTACGCGCAGGTACAACTGTTTGCCCAAAGAGCCGCCCGGGTGCAGTTTGGCAAAATCGCGGCTACTAAAATCACGGGCCTCCAGCAGGCAAACGGCCAAAGCATCGCCCAGCGCCAAAGCCGCCGTGGTACTGCATGTAGGCGCCAGGTTGTGCGGGCAGGCCTCTTTTTCGACGGAGGCATTTAATATATAATCAGCTTGTTGCGCCAGGAAGGAGGTAGGATTGCCAACCAGGGCCGCTAATTTAGAGCCTTTTCGTTTCAGCAGGGGTACCAGCACCTTTACTTCGGGGGTATTGCCGCTCTTGGAAATACAAATCACAAAATCCTCCGGCTGAATCATCCCAATGTCGCCGTGAATGGCGTCGGCGGCGTGCA
Organism: Adhaeribacter sp.; assembly: GCA_028288395.1. Taxonomy (GTDB): domain Bacteria; phylum Bacteroidota; class Bacteroidia; order Cytophagales; family Hymenobacteraceae; genus Adhaeribacter. Next base: position 4,653 of record JAQBNV010000287.1, read on the forward strand.
TAAACAAAGCCGGGGTTCCGGTAGAATTAAGCGTAGCCACCATTTTTGCCCCCACATGAGCACTTTTGCCTATACCGGTAATTACGACGCGACCGGAAGTAGTTAATATGTCCTGGACACAGGCTTCGAAGTCGTCATTTATAAAATTTATGAGCCGCGTGATTGCTGTTGCTTCTTCCTGCAAAACATTTTTCGCGATTAATTTAATATTTTTTATTATTTTCAATTTAAATTTGTATTTGGCTAAATGAATAGCTGAATAAATATCGTTAATTTTTATTACTAAAATACCCTCACAAAACAAATGTTAGCCATACAAGAGTTAAATATTAAGGACAAATTAAAAGAAGTTTTTGGGTATAACCAATTCAGAGGAACCCAGGAGGCAATAATAAAAAATATTATAAAGGGCAATAACACCTTTGTAATTATGCCTACCGGTGCCGGAAAGTCGTTGTGCTATCAGCTTCCTGCTCTTGTGCTGCCGGGAACGGCCATTGTTATTTCGCCCCTGATTGCCCTCATGAAAAATCAGGTAGATCAATTAAACGCCTTTGGCGTAAATGCCCAGTTTTTAAATTCTACACTTACCCGGGCCGAAATAAATAAAGTAAAAAAAGAAACCATCAGCGGGGAAGTTAAATTATTGTATGTAGCGCCCGAATCGCTGACGAAAGAAGAAACCCTGGAATTTTTGCAAAAGGCAAAAATATCTTTTGTGGCCATCGACGAAGCCCATTGTATTTCGGAATGGGGGCACGACTTTCGGCCCGAATACCGCAAGATCAGGGGAATTATCGATACTATTGGCAACCTGCCCATCATTGCCCTTACCGCTACTGCTACACCCAAAGTGCAGATCGATATCCAGAAAAACCTGCAGATGGACGATGCGTCGGTGTTTAAAACATCCTTTAACCGTACCAATTTATACTACGAAGTAAGGCCGAAGCATAATACTAAAAAGCAACTGATTCAATATATTAAAAAACATAAAGGCAAAAGCGGCATTATTTATTGCCTGAGCCGCAAAAAAGTAGAAGAGATAGCCGAACTGCTTCGGGTAAATGATATTAAAGCTCTTCCTTATCATGCGGGCTTGGATGGCAGCATCCGGATGGCTAACCAGGATGCCTTCCTGAACGAAGACGCCGATGTAATTGTCGCCACCATTGCTTTTGGCATGGGCATCGATAAACCCGATGTGCGGTTTGTGATCCACTACGACACCCCCAAGTCGATTGAAGGCTACTACCAGGAAACCGGCCGGGGCGGCCGGGATGGAATGGAAGGCAACTGCCTCATGTTTTACTCCTACGACGATATTGTTAAACTCGAAAAATTCAGCAAAGATAAACCGGTAACCGAACGCGATAATTCTAAGTTGTTGCTGCAGGAAATGGCCGCTTACGCCGATTCGGCAGTATGCCGCCGGAAACAGCTGCTGCATTATTTCGGCGAAATATTTGAAAAAGACTGTGGTTTCTGCGACAACTGCGTGCACCCCAAAGAGCGGTTCGAAGGCGGAGATGAAGTATTGCTGGCCCTGAAAGCCGTAGTACAAACCGAACAGCGTTTTGGCATGGATCACCTGGTGGCGGTGCTTACCGGCATGAAAGGCCAGTACGTAGATAGCTACAGCCACGATCAGATAGAAGTATATGGCAAAGGCGCGGAGCACGATGCCCAATTCTGGAATTCCGTTATCCGGCAGGTTTTATTGTCGGGGTTTTTAGAAAAAGATATTGAGAACTTTGGCGTCCTGAAAATCTCTCAGAAAGGCCTGGATTTTATTCAGAATCCGCACCCCGTAAAACTGGCCAAAGATCATAACTTCGAAGAAGAAGTACAGAAAGAAGAAGAAAAAGAAGAAATCCAGTCGTCGGCCGGCCATGATACCGTGCTGTTTGACATGCTGAAAGCCATGCGGAAGAAAATGGCAAAGGAGAAAAATTTGCCACCTTACGTGCTTTTTCAGGACCCTTCTCTAAAAGAAATGGCCACCACTTACCCGACCAAAAAGGAAGACCTGGCCCACATCAGCGGGGTAGGTATGGGCAAGGTACAGAAGTTCGGTAAGCCTTTCCTTGATTTAATTACCAAATACGTCGAAGACAATGATATCGTCACGGCGGCTGATGTGGTGGTAAAATCAGCCGTAAACAAATCCAAAATCAAAATTTATATTATTCAGCAAATCGATAAAAAAATGGATCTGGAGGAAATTGCGGCTTCCAAAGACATTACCATGCCGGAATTGATTGAAGAAATCGAACACATCTGCTATTCGGGCACCAAGCTGAACCTGAATTATTATATAGATGTAGTATTGGACGAAGAACGGCAGGAAGAGATTTACGATTATTTTATGAACGCCAGCACTGATAATATTGCGGTAGCCATAAAAGAGTTAGGTGATAGTGATTTTACCGAAGAAGATATTCGCCTGATGCGCATTAAATTTTTATCTGAATACGCCAACTAGTATTTTAATAGTTTCTGGCTGAACGCCTTTCGGGCGGGTTAGCTTCGTATACGCCAAAGAAAGAAAAAGCCGGCTTTTTGAGCCGGCTTTTTCTTTTATAAGGCCGGGAATATTAAATTTTTGCAGTGAATAAGGCAACGGTTTTGGAAAATTGGTAACTTCGCCGCCAAGAGTAGTTAAAAGGATAATAACCCGAGGGTATTTTTTGCTATTTTCCTTTAGCCATTAACAGTTTAATTATTTATAGCATGAATGTTTTAATAATCGGATCAGGTGGAAGAGAGCACGCACTGGCCTGGAAACTACGCCAAAGTGAATATGCCGAAAGAATTTACGTGGCGCCGGGCAACGCCGGTACAGCCCAGGTAGCTACCAATATTGATATTGCCACGACCGATTTTGAAGTGCTAGCCAAGTTTGCCGATGACTACGACATTATGATGGTAGTAGTGGGGCAGGAGGCCGCTTTGGTAGCGGGTATTCACGATTACTTTAAAAAGCTGGAATATTTACGGCATGTACTGGTAGTCGGTCCGTGTAAAGACGGCGCCCAACTGGAAGGAAGTAAAGACTTTTCGAAGCAGTTTATGCAAAAGTTTAATATTCCTACGGCCCGTTATGCCACCTTTACCGAAGCCACCTATACCGAAGCCATTAGTTATTTGCAGGACCACCGTTACCCGGTAGTATTAAAAGCCGACGGCCTGGCTGCTGGCAAAGGGGTAGTTATTGCTCAGAACTTTGAGGAAGCCAGTGACCAGCTTAACGGTATGCTGCATTTACGGCGGTTTGGCGAGGCCGGTAGCAAAGTGGTAATAGAAGAGTTTCTGGATGGTATTGAGGTATCGGTTTTTATATTAACCGATGGGAAAGAGTACGTTTTACTACCCGAGGCCAAAGATTACAAAAGAATTGGCGAAGCCGATACCGGCCTGAATACCGGCGGCATGGGTGCAATCTCACCAGTACCCTTTGCCGATGCGATCTTTATGCAAAAAGTAGAGGAGCGCATTATTAAACCCACCCTGCAGGGTTTACAAACCGATAAGATATCTTATACTGGATTTTTATTTATTGGCCTGATAAAAGTTAACGACGAGCCTTACGTAATTGAATACAATGTGCGGTTAGGCGACCCGGAAACCGAAGCCATTTTACCGCGCATTAAAACCGATTTATTTGAGTTGTTTCGGGCCTTACACGATGGCGAACTAAGCCGCTTTAAACTTGATATAGATCCCCGCACGGCCGCCACCATAATGCTGGTAGCCGGTGGTTACCCCGGCGATTTCGAAAAAGGAGATGTAATTTCGGGATTGGACGAGCCGGGCGACGTGCTGGCATTTCATGCGGGCACTGCCCAAAACGAAAAAGGCCAGATAATGAGCAACGGTGGACGAGTAATGGCCTTGACTGCCCTCGGCGATACTTTGCCGGAAGCTTTGGTCAAAGCCACAGCGGCCGCCGAAAAAATTACCTGGCGCAACCGGTATTACCGCAAGGATATCGGTTTTGATTTAAAATAATATTTCAGTTTTTGGGTAAATTGGAAAGTAGTAAGATGAATAGGACTTTCGCAAAAATACTGCACTAAAGGTTAAAACAATAGGTAATGCGTTACTTGACGGACAACTTGCCAGTTAAAAGACGTGGCAAGACTGGCTTTGTGTAAGTCTTAATTAATATTAGCTTGGTCTGGATAATGATCAAAACAAGAGCAAGCACCTATAACTATTCTGGCTTATATTAAATATAAAATAAAAAAGGCCGCTGGTAAAGCGGCCCTTTTTATTTTAAAAATCTGTGTAATCCCAAAACAGCGTTAATCAGCGGTCTAGCAATATTCTTCGAAAGCACCCTTCAGGTTGTCGACAATGCGTACCAGGTCGTTGCCTTCGATGTGGTAGCGCTCAATCATGTGCACTAACTCGCCGTTTTTAAATAAGGCAATAGAAGGTGAGGAAGGCGGGTAAGGCAGCATGTGCTCGCGAACCTTAGCCACCGCTTCGGTTTCCATCCCGGCAAAAACAGTCACCAGTTTATCGGGCCGTTTGTCAGATGCTGAAACCGCCATTTTCAGGGCAGGCCGGGCTTTTGCGGCAGCGCAACCACAAACGGAGTTAACCGCTACCAAAACAGTGCCCTCGTTTTCGGTCAGGGCTTTTTCTACTTCTTCCGCGGTCATTAATTGCTCAAAACCGACTGAAGTTAGATCTTCGCGGATAGGGGCTACCATATATTCAGGGTACATTGCCATTTTATGTGCTATTTAAATTAAAATTAAATCTTATGTAAAAATACATAAACCTAAGGTAATGCCAAAGGTTCCGGAATAGTATTTATATTTAAACACCAAAGCCCTTAAATAAAATTCCAGCCAAATATTTTATACCGGAATTAATAAAACCCGGACATGCGTGCTCTTATTCCAATACTTAAGCATTTAATATTTTCAGGTAGTGGTGGTGCTGAGCTACACTACTTGTGAATATGGCGGCTGGTTTGCCGGAAGATGACTAAGGAAGTTAAATAAGAACGGCTATTATTTAGCGACACTTTTGAGCCAGCATGATGCGGGCCTTGGCATGCCCGAGTTGGCGGGCGCTTTGCCAACTGGCATAACTGCCGCGGATATTACCCGTGTTATTCTGGGCCAGTCCCAATAAATAATAAGCCGCAGCATCGGTTGGATTCAGGTCAATAGCTTTTTTAAAATCCAACGCGGCTTCTTTATTATCCAGCAACAACCCGCTGGCCAGTCCGCGGTTATAGTAAGCTGCGGCAAATGAATTATTTAGGTTAATGGCCATGGTATAATCGTTAATAGCAGTTTTTTGTTCGTTTAAACCGGCTTTGGCCTGGCCACTGTTATAATCGTATGGACATTCTTCGGATTCAGTTTCAGGGCCTGATTAAAATCCGGCACGGCGGCAAATTGTTTTAGATTATTTTTACTTAAGCTACGGTTGTTCAATGTCGCTACTAAATCGGGTTTTTGGGCCAGGGCGGCGGTGAACTGCCCGATGGCCGCTTCAAATTGGCCTTGTGCAAAATAGCGATTGCCGGTTTCCAGGTGTTCCCGGGCACTTTGGGCTTTTGCCAATATATTACCTAGCGTAAAAACCACTACCAGCAAAAGAAAAAGGTATTGTTTAGGCATTAAGTTAAATTACTATTTAGAGATATGTGGGTCAATTTATATATAAATTTATTAATATTTATAATAGTTGAGTTACGCCGGCCAAAATTTAACTTTTTCGCTTACTCTGGATAAAGAATAACTTGTTTTATTCTTGGAAGAAGGGTATGAGGAGCGTTAGGTTTTACCGGAATATTTAAGTTTAGTTTAGAGGAGAAGTGCGCCTATAAGCCGGTTATGTAGCGCGTTATCTTTTCGCAGTGGACTAAGCTATTGTGCAGTAGTAGGGCTAACATTTTACGGTATCAACACATTAATTGCTCATTTAAAGAAATACCTGGTTGTCGGGAAAACAAAGGAATATTTTGCCTTAAGTATTTATTCGCCCGAAGTTTGAGGATTTCTTTTTAAACTGGCTGGCGCGGATAGGATTTGGGTTAAGAAAAGTTTCTGGCCTACTTTAGAGTTCATTTCCGGAAGAAACATTAACTTGTCCGCTCTAAATCGGATTTTGTTTCGGCAGCATACATGGCTTTAAATTACCTCTGGATTGCTTTTTTTCTGATTGCTTTTGCCATTGCACTTTTTAAACTGATATTTTTTCAGGATACGGCAATTTTCCAGGCCCTTGTAACCAGTACCTTCGACAATGCTAAAACCGGGTTTGAAATTTCATTGGGCCTCACCGGCGTAATGACCCTTTGGTTGGGCCTGATGAAAATTGGTGAGCGTGGCGGTATTGTAGCCATTCTGGCCAAAGCCGTAGGGCCGTTTTTTAACCGTATTTTCCCCGACCTGCCTAAAAACCACCCGGTATTTGGCTCTATCCTAATGAATTTTTCGGCCAATATGCTTGGGCTCGATAATGCAGCTACGCCTTTAGGGTTGAAAGCGATGAAGGAAATGCAGGAATTAAACCCGACGAAAGAAACGGCTTCTAATCCCCAGATTATGTTTTTGGTGCTCAATACAGCCGGTCTCACCGTTATTCCTATTAGTGTAATTGTGTATCGCACCCAAATGGGCGCCGTCGATCCTACAGATATATTTATCCCGGTTTTACTTACCACCATCATCACAGCCTTTCTGAGTTTAATATTAGTGGCCATTTACCAGCGTATAAATTTATTTGATGGGGTAATCATGGCTTATCTGGGTACCTCCTTCTTTCTGATTGGCTTAATTATTTATTACCTGTCGGAGCAATCGCAGGAACGGGTCGCTTTGATTTCGCAGGTTGTCAGCAATGTAATTTTGTTTTCGATAATCGTTTCCTTTATAGCCTTGGCCTGGTTAAGAAAGGTAAACGTGTACGATGCCTTCATCGAAGGGGCGAAAGAAGGTTTCGGGGTATCTATAACTATTATACCCTACCTGGTGGCGATGCTGGTGGCTATTGGCGTTTTCCGGGCTTCCGGGGCTTTGGATATGGTGGTAAACGGCATGGGGTGGGCCTTGGCGCAAATGGGTTTCGATACAGAGTTTGTGCCCGCGCTGCCCGTTGCCTTTATGAAACCCTTAAGCGGGAGCGGTGCCCGGGGGCTGATGCTGGACGCCATGAAAACGTACGGCGCCGATTCTTTTGTCGGCCGGGTAGCCTCCTGTATCCAGGGTGGTACCGAAACCACCTTTTATATTCTGGCGGTATATTTTGGTTCTGTTGGCATTCGCAATACCCGCTACTCGGTTACCTGCGGCTTAATCGCCGACTTTATCGGCGCTGTAATTGCCATCTTAATGGCTTACCTCTTCTTTAAATAGGGATCGATTATTCATCGTTGCCTATATTTAAATTGGCTGTATCGGGTCTGGCCTGCAACCGTAATCTGGCTTACTGTTTTTCCTGCTCCTTTTCCCGGCACACCAACTGAAAGGTCGCGCGCGTGCGTTGCTCTAGTAATATTTCTTTTTCGCTGGTCAGGAAGTTGATGCTTTCTTCGGTATAATTTTTTATGGTATACAACAGCAGCCCGGCATTGTACTGAACTAGGAATATTTCCTGCAACTGCTCTTTTAAAGCCTGAAGCCGCCCGGCATCATAATCGGTACAAACTGAAAATGAAATTGCGGAGTTTTGCATCAGGTTTATTTTAAAGCGCAGTTCGGCCAGTACCTGAAATATTACGCTTAAATTTTTCTCGGAGACAAAGGTGAAATCCCGGACACTGAACGAGATCAGGCATTGATTATCTTTTCGGATAAAAGCCGGGATTAACTTACCGTGTTTCGCTTCAGAAATAACAGTACCGGGTTCGTGAGGCTGCAAAAAAGATTTTACATACAATGGAATATGACAGTTCGCCAGGGGCTTAATGGTTTTCGGGTGAATAACGCTAGCGCCGTAATAGGCCATTTCTACCGTTTCCTGGTAAGATATTTCGTCGTATTTGTGGGTATGCCGGAAGTATTTCGGGTCGGCATTTAAGAAACCAGCCACGTCTTTCCAGATGGTCAGGGATTCGGCCGGAAGGCAGTAGGCAAATATAGCCCCGCTGAAGTCCGAGCCTTCGCGGCCCAGCGTGGTGGTGCGGTTTTCGGATGTGCCACCCAAAAAGCCCTGGGTAACCACTATTTTATTTCTTAGTAAAGGGGTTACTTTTGCTTTAATCAGTTGTTGGGTTTGGGGCCAGTCTATCCGGGCTTCGCGCCAGGTATTATCGGTGCAAATACATTCGCGGCAATCGAGCCAGGTCGCCGGAAAGTTTTGCGCAGCCAGATAATGGTAGAGTATAAGCGAGGAGATGATTTCCCCCTGGCTTACCACCTGGTCGTATTGCTCGTCGGGGTTTGCGGCTGGCAGGTACCCGAGGTAGTGCCGCAAAGCGCTGAACTGAGCCGTTAGTTCAGCAAACACGGGGTGCACCGAGTCGGAGAATAAGACGGTGGCCAACTGCTGGTGGTAATCTTCTACAGCTTGCAGAGCGGCTTTGAAAGAAAGCTGGTGTTGGGCTTGTCGGAGAACTTCTTCCAACGCATTGGTGGTTTTCCCCATGGCCGATACTACAATTAAAAGCGGACCGGAATTTTGTTCCAAAATGGCTGCTACATTTCGGACCGCGTCCGGATCTTTCACCGAAGCTCCCCCAAATTTAAATACTTTCATGTATGCTGTGGTTATCTGGCCTTCTTCCCTCAAATGAGCCGGTACTTTTCTCCCGGCCAAAAATGAATATTTAAAGGACAAAAAAAAATCCTCGGCCGAGGATTTTTTTATTTTAGCTTTTTAGACTTCTTTTTCCGGTTCAGTTTCCGGGCCGGTTTTGGTTTTAACCGATTCAGTTGATTCCTCTTCGCTAGGTTCAGCTTCTGTAAAAGGTACCTGTTTACTTACAATATTATACCAGCCTGCTATTTTTTTGATATCCGAAACGTAAACGCGTTCCCGGTCATAATCCGGCACAATGCTTTCCATAAATTGTGTCAGTTCACTGTTAGAAGATTTACTGGTTAAGCCAACTTCTTGACCCTGCTGTTGCCGGATACGATCAAAAACTTCTGCCAGCGGCAGCGTTTCTTCGGTATTTTGCTGGTAAACAGAGATTTCACTCAATAGCGAGATGCGGTGCTTGGCCTGGGCAACAAAACGGTTGTTTTTTTCATCCAAGGTTTCCACGACAATACCATTGCGCGACGGACTGACTACCCGGTACAAGCCGCTCATGCCGGCAATAGAAGCAATATCTTTTAAATCAACAGGCATAAATCAAAATTAGGTTTAAAGTTTAAAGTTAATAGGAACACTGGTATTGAGACTATAACCCGGTGCTTTAAATTTTAAAAGCTTTACCAATCGTAACGCCTCCGCACCTAAACCACCGCTCAAATCTTTTACAATTTTGTGACTGGAAGTAGAGCCGTCCTCGTTCAGTACAAAGCTCACAATTATCTGGCCGGCAATGCGGTTACGTTTGGCCAGGGGCGGATAAATCATTTCTTTGTTAATAAACTCGTAAAGTGCTTGCTGGCCGCCTTCATAAAATTCGGCAACCGGTACCTTATTTGTGGGAGGAGGGCTTTGTAGTTTAACCATGGCGGCTGGAGCTGCAGTTTGGGCTGATACCGACAAGCCGGCTAGTAGCAAAAAAGAGAAAAAACAAAAGAATTTTACTTTCATAATCGTGTTAAAATATATTATAATGGTTAACAACGGTGCTCAATCCAATTTTAGTGCCAAAATTAATCTTTTATTTCTTTAAATCGGCGTTCACCGATTCGATAAAATTTAAAATTTCATCGCGCCCTTTCTTTTCTTCCGACGACGTAATAAAGATCCGGGGCAGTTCTTCCCAAGTTTCAGATAATTTCTTTTGGAAGGCTCCCACCACTTCCTGCGTTTTGTAGTCCGACTGTTTATCGGTTTTGGTAAATACCAGTACAAACGGCACGCCCAGGGTGCCCAGCACCTGAATAAAATCTAAATCTGATTTCTGCGGCTCGTGCCGCGAATCAATGAGTAAAAATACGCAGGCCAGGTTTTTTCGCTGTTGCAGGTAGGCTTTAATCATTTTCTGCCAGTTATCCCGCGAATCCTTGCTCACTTTGGCCCAGCCATATCCGGGCAAATCTACCAAAAACCAGTCTTCATTTATTTTAAAGTGATTTATAAGTTGGGTCTTGCCTGGAAAAGAGGATGTTTTAGCGAGTTTGTTCCGGCTCGTTAACATATTTATCAGGGATGATTTTCCCACATTGGAACGGCCGATAAAAGCATATTCGGGTAAATCAGTTTCGGGGCATTTGGCAACGGTAGTATTGCTGCTAATGAAGGTTGCTTCTTTGATTATCATTATTTTTACGTTATATTATAACTTTACTATAATCTTGAAAAAATAGTATTATGGTATACAATTATGTGATAGATATAAATTACATTTACAACAACTAGGTATATAAATAATCTCTATTTGGCTCTATAGAGCCAGTTATTTAAATTTCTTAAATTAAGGCATAAAAAATATTGAATTTTTAATATTAAGTTTAGTTTGTAATAAAAGTGCAAATTAAATAAGTTTGGTATTAAGTTAAAAAAAGTCAAATATTTAAAAAAATTAAAGCCTCAACCGCTCCTTGTATAAATTTTTTCTAAAGCCAAAAGTATGAAACAGAACTACAAGTCCGTTATCCTGCTACTAATGTTTAGCTTCATTAGTTATAATTCTTATTCGGAGCCGTTGAAAAAAACGGGCCTGGATGAAGCGGAAGAAGCCTACGCTCAAAACAACCTGACGCAGGCCGAAGCGCTGTACCTGCAGGTATTAGCTAAAACCCCTGACCATTATTTAAGCAATGCCCGTTTGGGAAGTTTATATCTGGGCATGAACCAGCCGGGTAAATCAATCGGGTATTTAAAAAAGGCTTTGGAAATGCATAAAGGCTATTCCCTGGAGCTGAACCAGCAGTTAAGTATAGCTTACCAGTTATCCGCCCATTTTGATAATGCCATTACGTTATATTACGATTTATTAAAGCGGGGAAAAAAGAACAGCCGGCAGGTAAGGGTTTACCAGAAAAAAATTAATGAATGTATTTCGGGCAAGCAATTAATGGCTACTCCATTAAAAGTGAAAGTAAGTAACCTGGGGCCTTTGGTTAATTCGGCCAAAGTAGATCATGTGCCGGTTTTAACGGCCAGCGATAATACAATTCTGTTTGCCTCGCAGCGGTCCAAAGATATCAAAAAGCCTACGGCTGCTTCCGATGAAGATATTTACCTGATTAACCGGGAGGAAAAAGGCTGGTCTTCGCCTACGCGCCTGTCCAAACCATTTAATACTGCCCAGCACGAAGCCATTCTGGCCGTAACCGCCGAAGGTAATAAAATGTACCTGTATAGCAACAAAGATAACAAGGGCGATATTTACGAAAGCCGGAAAGAAAACAACAACGCCTGGCAAAGCCCGGTTAAACTAGGTGCCAATATTAATACCCGTTATCACGAGTTGTCTTTTGTTGTATCCGTTGATGGCAGCGTCGCTTTCTTTTCCAGCAACCGGCCAGGCGGCTACGGTGGCCTGGATTTGTACATGAGCATAGCCGACGGCACGGGCAAGTGGGGCGAAGCCATTAACCTGGGGCCTAACGTAAATACTTCTTTCGACGAAGATGCGCCTTTTCTGAGCAGCGATAATAATATATTGTATTTTAGCTCCCGTGGGCATAATGCCATGGGTGGTTACGATATTTTTAAATCCAGCATCAATGGTTCGGTTTGGTCAGTGGCCCAGAACCTGGGAGTTCCGATTAACTCACCTTACGACGATGCTTTTTACGTACTCACCCAGGATGGTAAAACTGCTTACTTTTCGTCGAACCGGCCGGGTGGCTTGGGCGAGTCAGATATTTATACTGTAGAAACCGAAGAAGATATCGCTTTAGAGGAAGTAACAGAATATGAAGGCTTTTATACGGCTATGCTGGGGGCGAACCAAATGGAGTCTATTATGCAAACGGCCAACACCATAAAAGCACCAGCTGGCAAGCAATCGCTGAAAGTGAAAGGCTATATTATAGATGCCTTAACCAAGGATACCCTCAACGGTCGCCTTACCTTATTAGATAAAACGCTCTATACCACCGAATCGGTGCTGGAAACAAACGCTGGTTATTTTGAGTTTGACCTGGAAAGTGATAAAAGCTACGGGCTGCTGATCGAAAGCGCTGGATATAAATTTAGCTCCTGCACCTTATCTATTCCGGAAGATGCCAGCAAAGGGGAAATAGATTTTCGGGCGGTGCTTTACCAGGATACCCTGGTTTCGCCACTGGCGCTGCAGAATATACAATTTTACCCTAACCATGATTATATTAAAAGCTCCTCGCTGGCCGAACTGGAATGGTTGTACACTTATTTATTGGATAACCCCCAGGTAAATGTGGTTATTACCGATTACCAGAACGAGGAAGATACCATGCAATACAAGAAAAAGCTTAATCAGCAGAGAGCCAATAGCGTAATAAAATATTTAGGCGCGAAAGGTTTAGAGTCTGGCCGTATCCGGTTTCAGGGCAAAACTAAAGAACAAGTAACCGCCAATAATGCTTCGGCCAACGGCATGATTCTGCAACTGGAACAAAACGATTAAGGTTTTTCGGGTTCTACAAATACTATCGGGTAATTCATCTGGCATGAATTACCCATTTTTTTTACCTAATTAAATTCCCTGGATCCGGATTAAATATTAGCTTTTATTTTGGAGTGGGAAGGTGCTAGCCATGACCGGTTTACTTTCATGAGCTAAATAGGCTTTAAATTATTCAGCCTGAAAAATTTAGTCCGGAACCAGGTAAGGGTAAGGTGTTCAATATTAATATTTTCAATATATAATGCGCTAATATTTTAAGGTTGATTATTAGAATATTTTTTTGAATATACGTAAGTTTCCTATCTTAGCGCAGAAATTAGAATTGAAGGTCAGGAATCAGCCACATTGGTTTTGCAAAATGGGCCAGGTATATTAAAACCGGCTGTCGCTAAAAAGCTTTCCTGATTTCGATATTTTATAAGAATAGCTATATCAAACTTTGTCAGTTAGCGTATATTAATTAAATATATAATTTTTTTTATTTACGAGGATTGATTACTGAAATTTAAACCCTTAAGCTTATCTGATAATAATAAATACTCCTTATGAATAATTCAACCTCAAAATTTTTCAGGTTTTCTTTTCTCTTCTGTTTAGCCCTGTTGGTGGCCGTGTCGGCTATGGCGCAGAGCAACCGGCAGTTAATGAAAAGAGGAAATAAGTTTTTTGATGATGAAGCTTACCGGTCCGCCATTCCTTTTTACGAGCAGGTTTTGGCCAAAAACCCCGATGATGCCGCTGCATTGTTCCGGGCCGGGGTGAGTTACATCTCCTTCGATAAAGAAAAAGCCAGCGAGTATATTTACCGCGCGCAGCGCTTAAAGCCTAAGGTAGCCAAAGATGTGGAGTACTGGTTAGGCCGCATCGATCATTTAAATTACCGCTTCGACGAAGCGATTGCGCATTACCGCACCTATGATGTTACCCTGAAGAAAAATGACGAGCGCAAAACCGAGATTGCCCGGCTGATTCAGCAGAGCCGTAATGCTAAAGCCCAGTTCAACAACGCCAAAGATATATTTGTTAGAAATTTAGGCGAAACTGTAAATACGGCTTTCTCTGAACACAGCCCCGTGATAGCTTCGGACGATAATTATTTATTGTTTACTTCCCGGGCCGAAAACGTAACGGGTGGTAAAGCCGACCAGTACGGCGAATATTTTGAAGATGTTTTTGATACCCGCCGTCCCAGCCCTACCGCCGAGTGGGAGAAGCCAAAGCCGGTTGCCAACATCAACTCTCAGTTCCACGATGCAGCGATTCAGCTTTTCGATAACGACACCAAACTTTTATTATACCGTGACCAGAATAACGGTGACTTCTTTTTCAGTACGCTCGAAAATGGCACCTGGTCTACGCCTAAGTCTTTAGGAAATAATATTAACACCCGCGACTACGAAGGAGATGCCTATATTACGCCGGATGGTAAATTTATGTATTATTCAACCAGCCATTATGCCGAAAACGGAGACAAAGATATTTATGTGTCGGAGCGGGACGCCAACGGCGATTGGGGCAAACCCAAAAGCATGGGTACCTTGATTAATTCGGCCGATGATGATGATAGCCCTTACCTGACCCGGGACGGCAAAACCATGTATTTTACTTCGCGGGGCCACAACAGCATGGGCGGCTACGATGTATTTGTTACCAAATTCGATTCAGTTTCGCGCCGCTGGAGCCGGCCCGAGAACATGGGGTACCCGATTAACACCCCCGATGATGATGCTTATTACCGTTTAAGCCCCGATGGTTCTTACGCTTACCTGTCGTCTTACCGCATGGGTGGTTACGGCGAAAAAGATATCTGGACCATCAACTACATTAAGAACGTTGTAATCCGCGGTCACGTGTACAACCTGCGCGATAAATCGGTGATTCCGGGTGTTGAACTGGTGTTTAGCGGCCAGCAAGCCAACAAGCAAGCCATTAGCTACCGCGATGTTACCAAACCCGATTCCGGCACCTATTCGGTAAGTGTATTATCGGGCCGTAAATACCAGGTTACCGTTTCTAAAGACGGAAATAATATTGCCACCGAGGAGTTTGATATTCCGGTAGTAACGAACGACACAACTGTTATTGAAAAAGATTTTTACGTTCCGTTTGCCGATACCACACCCGTCGGTCGGTTGGCTTTTCAGAAAATTTACTTCGATACCGACGAATATGACCTGCGCGGCGAATCAATTACGGAGCTAGACAACCTGGCACGGATTCTGAAAGCGAACCCCAGTATTAATATTTCAATCAACGGCCATTGCGACTCGCGTAATACCGATGAGTATAACCTGACCTTAGGTGAGAACCGGGCG
>JAQBNV010000317.1 GCA_028288395.1 Adhaeribacter sp.
TTTAATTTATAGAATTATATCCTTTAGTTATAAACCAAAAGTATTAGGCACAATGTATGAAATACGTCCTTATTTTTGATTTAACTGGAAGGGCGAGGTGCACCTGCGCTTTTAAATACCGTTATAGGTATGAAGCGGCTTACTCAACTGGCATTATAAAGTGAATTTTAGAAAATAAACCAGACTTAAAGACAATGCCCAAACTTGTTGCGGAAAGCGATTGTATAGTTCTGCGGAATCGCAGGCGAAAGGATATGCTTTATCCAGCTGTCTGCCCAATTTATCTTGGCTGCTAATTGCTCAAAATGCAAGCAGATAAAATGCTGTAGTTCGTTTTTATTAGGTATCCAGCCTTTCGGGCTAATTTTATATTTTAATTGCTTCCATATTTTCTCTATGGGATTTAAATCAGGAGCATAGGGCAGGTTATTGACCAGGTAAATCTGATGTCTTCTTGCCAGGCGTTCGACAGCAGCTGTTTTGTGAGCCGGCAAATTATCCCATAACAGCACGATTGCCTGGTAAGCGGCATTGGCTTGTCTGATTAGTGGCAGCACCCGCAGTATTTCTTTTTCAGAAGAAGTAGCTATTTCCAGGGACAGGGATTTTCCTTGCAGTGCATAAAACCCAAAGGTGTTTTGTTTAATTTTCTCGGTATTCACTTTCTTTTTTGCTTTCTTATGGAAGAACCACATTCTGGCCGTATTCGCTTGCAGATAAGTGCCTGTTTCATCCGCTAATCCTATCGCTATGGCTTCGAAGGGAATCTTCTGGAGCAGTAAAGCATCAAAGGTAGCCTGCAGTCGCTGTTGTAATTGCTGCTCAGCACCTGCACTGCGGCGGTAATCTACCGGTTGTGGTTTATAATGATACATTCCCATCTCTTGCAATATGCTTCGTAAATGCCGGCAAGCGTAATGGATACCAAACCTTTCTGCTAATAAGCAAGCAACCTGTTCCAGGGTCCGAAATTCCTGTTCCCCTAAAAGAATTTCCTTAAGCGCTTCTGTAGCAGAAGCATCAAGTCGGCGACCGCAACCGCCGCCTTGCCCCTGCCTGTTTACCAGGCCTTCTTCTTTTTTTTATTCCAATCACCAATCCAGTCATAGATGGTTCGCGCACTAACGCCTGTTAGCGAGCTTACCTGACTTACATTACCCAATTGGGCAACTAATCGAAGCACGATGGCTTTACTGGCTGAATTATAAGTGCTATAGCTCCCTATAAACGCCTCCAGACGTTCCGGTTCATCTACCTTGATGCGCATCTCTGTATAGTTTTGTATTTCTACTATATCTTGCCGCATCAGGTTTCCTCATTGTCTATAAGCTATTTGCTTTAAATAGAAGATTTTTCGAATTTAAATCCGGAGAAGCTGTTTTGACAGCAATGCGTTTGTTTTATATATTTAGGTTTGCCCTATCTAAGTATTGGAAAATGCTACCTCCCTAATTTAAAAGCAGCCTTAGTTAATTCCTCTCCGGTTATCTCACCGTTTGATGCCCAACAAGCAGACTCTTCGGGTACGTGCGTATAGACTCAAAGCGCATTTTTAGAATAAGGCATTGATAATCAAAAAGATATTATTTTTATAAAGAATCAGGAAAAAGTGACTGAGATGATATAAACAAGGATAGTGTTGACTTGCTTAATTTTGCAAGACCATAAAAAAGAAAGGCATTCCCCGTCGTAAGATGGCTTGCCTTTTTCAATCTCGTAAATATTCAGCTTTAAGAGCGCTTTGGCACTTAGCCGGTTGCAAGATATATTCACCCGGACCGAATCGGTAAAGGAAGTTTGCTGGGGTACGTTTATTTAAACCCCATTTGGGCTTCTACTTGGTTATAGCCAAAGCCGACGCGGTTTATAGGTTGATATTATGGGTAAATAAAAATGACTACCCCCAGGTTTGTATCCCGATTACGCCGTGCCATAAAAAATAACAAGTTGTAATTAAATGCAGGACCGACAGAATAGCTAAGTGCAGATAAATAGACTTATTAACTGCTGCCTGGCGTTCTTTGATTATAGTGATGACTGACCAAAAAGAGGCCAGGGCAAAACAGATGGTCAGTAACATGATAGCAACAGATACTATACTAACCTTGCCCAACAATTCAAATGGATTATCAATAGCAATAATTTGTAATATAATTGCCGTCAGGAAAAATATACTCGCCAGAAAGGGCCATAAGCCAAGCCTAATATTTTTCCGGTTAGAAACTTTACCCAGCGCAAAAAGAATAAGCCAAATGGCTCCGCCAAACCCAGATGCCACCAGGTATATAATCCAAATTACAGCCAGAAGTAGTTGTCCATAAGCCAGCCAGGGCGAAATACGCAGCAGCACCTGGGTGTCATCGTGTAATACGGCACCTGCCAGGGGATCCTTTACGCCAACCAGGCTAATTTTCCCCGTTTTCGCGGATACATATTGGGTATCATTAAGGGCTACATGGGTTTCTATCGGACCTCCTAAAAGGTTATTGCTGAAAATAAAATTATTTTTATGCCAGTAGTGCTTTACATTAGCGATACGCTCAAAACTATAGCTCATTTGTATCCGGGGGTTGATCGGCACGTAATAGCCCGAAATATCGTTCCCCGGCACAGACTTATTCCCGCCACTACTTACTTTATCAGAAGTAAAATGAACGGTTTGAAATTCACGAATCAAATCCCGGATACGGTAAAGGGCATCGCCATTGCTGGAGTTGATCATTATCACATAGCCTACTTTATGCGAAGGGAGATAAGAAAAATCGGTTAAGCCGCCGGCCACCCCGCCATTATGGGAACGGTACACAAAACTTTTATGCGGTGTCGAATAATTCGACAACCCATAGCCATATTCCAGTCCGGCTTGAGCACCAGTAGAACTGGCGGGTGTTTCCATGCGTTGCAAAGACGTTTCGCTGATCAAGGGCAGACTATCTACCCGGCCGCGGTTAATAAAAAACTTAAGCATTTTGGCCATGTCGGCGGGCGAAGCATTAATAGAACCAGATGGTCTTACCGCAATATTCCAATATTTCTGGGGTACTTTATCAATGTACAAGGTTGCACCCAATTTCTTGTATTGTTCCGTAGCGAAATAAGTCATGCTCTCCATACCCATAGGGCCGAAGAAGTTTTCCTGGATATAATCCTCAAACCTTTGGCCCGTTATTTTTTCTACAATGTAAGCGGCTACGGGCGGGCCCGAATTACAATAAGACATGCGCGTTCCCGGCATCCAGCGGGATGTACGGGAATGCGGGTGATAGTCAAGGGCCTCCTTTAAACTAAGTTTAGTATCATTGAGGGCGTATTCCGTAATATGCAAATCGTCCCAGCCGGTGGTATGCTCCAGCAGATGCACGACTCGTATGGGTGCTGTTTTGTTCCATGGGTTATTAAATTCTATTTCCGGCACTAAATCCCGGACCTTATCATTAAGACTTACCCGGCCTTCTTCCTGCAGTTTTAAAATAGCCAATGAAACAAACATTTTTGTGGTTGAACCTATCCGGAACATGGTTTTTTCAGTTGCGTTGGTATTCTTTTGAATATCAGCTTTGCCTAACCCTGCCACCCAAATTGCACTGTCGCCATCAACCAAGGCAATCCCTAATGCCGGGGTTTCGGTATCTTTTAATATTTTGTCAATTGCTTTTTGCAGTTCGGCAATAGTTTGC
>JAQBNV010000352.1 GCA_028288395.1 Adhaeribacter sp.
ACGGTTATTTGCGCGCCATTCGCCCGGTCCGCAAGTTTGGGTTTACCTTTAAAATCCGCCCAGGTTAATTTCCTGTTCGCCTGATAAGCCAGGGTATCGTGCACCTGGCAAAAAACAGGCATGGCTACTAGCAGACCACATAAAAGCAGAAATAATTTTTTCATAAAATATGTTTACAATTACGGCCGACGGCTTATAGTAGGGCACGTAAATGCTTTAGATGCAACCTTCGTACCACGGTTGCAATTCTTGTTTCGGGAAAATGACGGGGAAACCGTCGAAAGCCAGGTGCTAATACCAGATGCGGTGCCATACTGGTTTTATCCTGATTATTGTGCGATTTAAACTTACGCCAGCCACCTGGTTTTTATCCATTTTATTTTTTGGGCTGGGGTGAGAAATGTCCACGCTACAATACGGCTGGTTTTATTTCCTTGGCTCATCGGAATCGTTTTTATTTCCACTGCTTGGGTAATTTTTAGTGCCTGGTAAGCGCGTTTTAGGTTTGCTTGCTTGGAAACCAGGGTCGAAAACCAGAAACAGGAACCGGCGAATTCCTTGCTTTGAAAAATCATATCCGAGACAAATCTTTCTTCCCCACCCTGGCACCACAACTCATTATTCTGGCCGCCAAAGTTCAAGATTGGTTTAGCGATATTTTTTTGTTTTAGATTTCTTAATTTACGTACTGCTCCCGCCTGGGCTTCTGCGGAAGAAGCATGAAAAGGCGGGTTGCAGATAGTGATATCAATGTGTTCGTCTTTTTGAATAATTCCGCTGAAAATATTTTTAGGGTTAGATTGCCACCGACATTCTACCTGCCCTTGTAACCCGGGATTCAGCTGGATTATTTTATCTGCTGATTTAATGGCAACCGGATCGATATCGGATCCGATAAACGACCAACCGTATTCTTTATTCCCGATAATTGGATAAACACAATTCGCACCCACCCCAATGTCGAGGCATTTTACTTTGTTACCCCTGGGTATTTTATTTCCGGTATTATTTCCCGGGCCTGCGGGCTGCTGCTGGCCTAACAAATCGGCTATATGATGAATATAATCTGCTCTGCCGGGAATGGGCGGACATAAATAATTTTTAGGAATGTCCCAATAATCGATATCGTAATAATGCTTCAGCAGCGCTTTATTCAGGGTTTTTACCGCTTCCGGATTAAAAAAATCTATTGATTCATCCTGGTAGTCGTTCAACTTTACAAACCGGCCTAATTCCGGGCAACTGCTTATGAGTTGTTTAAAATCATAGCGCTCCCGGTGCTTGTTCCGGGGATGTAAACCGGCTTTTTCTTTTGGATGTTCTTTCTTATCAGGAAGCATTTAAGCGTTGTTATCGGACTAGATATTAATTTTAATGCAGTTGTTTTATTTACGTACTTCTAACAGTTATTGCTGAACAGGTGCGAAGGTTTAATGGCAATTGGCAATGGCCTTTATATTTTATTTACCTATAAGTAACAGAATAGAATTAAGTATATCCTTGTCTTGTGAAAATAAAAGCAATATCAACGTAAAACCTATAACTTAAAACTTATCACCTACTTAAGAACTGATATTTTATCGGCAATATAAAAGACTTCTTCTTTTGCATCCCCCTCAGGTGCTCTTCAACATTATAACCCAGCTGCCGTAAAGCTTTTGTTGGTGGCAGTGTTTTTTATTATCTTTGTTATATATGAACTTCTTAGACAAGTATCCAAAGCTTAAAGAGCAGCAATTTTTATCGGACTTGCTTACCAAGACTGTTTATGCTACAATGGCATTGGAGAATCAGAAAGTTGAGGAAATAAAAGTTCGCCAAATCGTTTCAGCTTTGCTTAACCAAGAAAAGTCAGAATCGGATAATCTCACTTTGGATTAATTCTTTCAAAGGCTCAAAGTTTCCTTTGTCGGCTTCTCGCATCGCACCTATATAAGTTTCTCTTGCATTTCCCTGCCTTTTATATAATTCTAATGGCTGGTAGCCTAGTTTCAAAGCGATTAAGTTCATAAGAAGCCGCCCTGTTCTTCCATTTCCGTTGTGGAAAGGGTGAATTTTAACAAACTCATAATGCCCAAAGACAAGTATGTCAATGTGGTCTTCTTCTGTTTTCGCTAACGATAATTTAAAGTTAAGATTATCGATGAACTGATAAAACAAGAATGGAATATTCTGAGGTACTGGTGGTATTAACTGTCCAACAGCAACTTGGGTTAAACGGTATTTCCCTGCCCAATCGTAAAGTTCTTAAAAAGCAATTTTATGAATTTGTAAGAGTAGCGAAATAGATATTTCTGTATTCTCTTCCAGGTTTAATATGAATATTTCAGCTTTTGCGATTCCCTTAGCTTCATATTCATTGATAAGCTTTTTGTCTGTTATTCCTAATACGTTTTCTTCGGCTGATGGTGTCCAGCTGGTATCATCGTTCATTTGGGAAATTTAATATTTTATGCCATTGCCACCAACGGTTCACGTATTGGCGATGAGCTGAATTATTAGCACCAAAGCTCAATAGTAACACCAAAGTTTAAATCTAACAAATAGTTCATTGTGTTTAGTCAGCCGCCATATTGCCAAACCGATGTTGTCAGTTCGTTGTTTTAGTAATTTGAAGTGCCAAATTGATTTTCACATTTTTACTCAATCCTCGATTGCCTCAATACCAAGTTGCTTAAGTTGATCCAGGTGATCCTTCATGGCTTTGAGCTTCTCGGGAGAGTGTCCCTGCCAATCCATAACCTCACCAGAGACCCGAAGCGGCTTCCGAGAGCGGTATGATTTTGTTGGATTACCGGGGAACTTCTTGTCCGTCAAATTGGGGTCATCTTCAATCGGGCCAGTCGGCTCTACGATATAAATTCTACCCCGTCCTTCGCCCAAGGAAAGTTCGGCTCCCCAGGTTGCCGCATCCAGAGTGGTGGTTAGATAGACATAGGAGGCCTTCTTGCGCTGACCGTAGTTTG
>JAQBNV010000355.1 GCA_028288395.1 Adhaeribacter sp.
CCGGTTATCAGGGCAATTTCGTTGGGTAAGGATTGTAGCTTATTACATTTGCCCCGGATAATCTCAAATACATCCGGATTTTTTTTGTGGGGCATGATGCTTGAGCCGGTGGTAAGTTCTTCGGGCAAAGTTATAAACCCAAAGTTCTGATTCATGTAAAGGCAGGCGTCCATGGCCAGTTTGGCCAGCGTAGCCGCCACCGAAGCCAGGGCACTGCTAACATTTCGTTCGGTTTTGCCGCGGCCCATCTGGGCGTAAACCACGTTGTAATTCAAGGCTTCGAACCCGAGTAAATCGGTCGTCATTTGGCGGTTGAGTGGAAAAGACGAGCCGTAACCGGCCGCTGAACCCAACGGATTTTTGTTGCTGATCTTATAAGCCGCCTGTAATATTACCAGGTCATCCACCAGACTCTCGGCGTACGCGCCAAACCACAACCCAAAAGAAGAAGGCATGGCAATTTGAAGGTGCGTATAACCCGGCAATAATTTATTTTTATGTTCTTCGCTCAAAGAAATGAGCTGGTTAAAAAGTTCTTTTATGTCCTCAACCGTTTGCTGAATGGCGCTCCGGATAAATAATTTCAAGTCCAGCAGTACCTGGTCGTTGCGCGAACGGCCACTGTGTATTTTCTTGCCGGCCTCGCCAATCCGGCGGGTGAGCAACAATTCCACCTGCGAATGCACGTCTTCTACCCCCGCCTCAATGGTGAATTTGCCCGCCTGAATTTCGTGATAAATATTCTTTAATTCCCGCTGAACTACTTCTAACTCTTCCGTTGTCATCAGATTAATTGAATGCAGCATGCGGGTATGGGCCAAAGAACCCAACACATCAAAAGGCGCCAGCAGTAAATCAAGTTCGCGGTCTTTGCCAACGGTAAATTCTTCCACTTCCTTTTTTACTTCGGTTGCTTTTTGCCAGAGTTTCATTTATTAGGTTTAGGTTGTAAATTATGAGGGATTATTTAACAGGTAAAATTAGGGATGTATCGCTATTAAACCCGGAGCAAGTTAGATAAATATTTTTGGTAATATTTATCCGGGTTTCTTTCACTGTGCAGAATGTCTATATGGTCGTTACTTTGATCAAAATTATAAGGTCAGTTATGCCGACAAATTTTCAGGTATATTCTTATTCTATATTTTCCAAAAGAGTCCAATTATAGGTCTAAAATTGTAAGCTATTATCCACTCCCTAAAAACTAATAACTAACATCTACAAAACAACCTGATTTAATAAGTTGATATATATAGCTATTCCCGCGGATAGCTCCTCCAAATAGATATATTCATCGGCGGTATGCGAACGGGCCGAATCTCCTGGTCCCATTTTTAAAGAAGGGGCCGGAATCAAAGCCTGGTCAGAAGTAGTAGGAGAGCCGTAGGTTTTACGACCCAAAGCCAGGCCGGCCTGCACAATTGTGCTGCTGTTATCAATGCCGGAAGAACGTAACCGGACGGAGCGGGGCTGCACCTCACAGGCTACATGCTTTCGAATTATTTCCAGAACCTCCTCGTTGGTATAACTGTCGGTTACCCGTACATCCACCGTAAAATTACATCGGTCGGGTACTACATTGTGCTGGGTACCGGCCTGAATGACGGTAACGCTCATCTTTACCGGACCAAGATATTCTGATAATTTCGGAAACTGGTAAGTTCGGAACCAGTTGATATCGGCTAAGGCTTTATAAATGGCATTTTCGCCTTCTTCCCGGGCAGCATGGCCCGATTTGCCAGTAGCTACGCAATCCAATACCATTAATCCTTTTTCGGCCACGGCCAAGTGCATTTCAGTTGGTTCTCCTACCACCGCCAACGTAATGGGGCCCAAAGCCGGCCAAATAAGTTCTATGCCATTCCGGCCCGATATTTCTTCTTCGGCCGTAGCCGCCAATACCAGGTTATAGGCCAGGTTCGGTTTTAAATAAAAATGCAGGAAAGTAGCAATCAAAGCTACCAGGCAGCCGCCGGCATCATTGCTGCCCAGGCCATAAAGCTTGCCCGCTTCTTCCGAAGGTCTAAACGGGTCCCTGGTCCAGCCTTGATTCGGTTTCACGGTGTCGTGGTGCGAGTTAAGCAAAATGGTAGGCAAGTCCGGGTTATAATGCCGGTTAAATGCCCATATATTATTCAACTGCCGTTCCGTCGTCACCCCGTGTTTCGCCAGGAATTCCTGAATTAGGTCGGCCGTTTTGTTTTCTTCCCGGCTAAATGAAGGCGTAGCGATCAAGGCCTTTAACAGAGTCAGCGCCTCCTGGTATAAAAAATCCGTCAAACGGTTATCTTTCGGCGCCGGGTTGGGGTTAAAAGAAGTTGAATAAGTCATGCTTAAATAAGTAAACTACTTAATCTTTTTCGTAAAGATTACCCGCTTTTATAGAAGACAAGCGAATACCTTTAATAAGGGCCGAACTGAATCCTGCATGTTCCATCTCATTCAGGCCGGCAATGGTGCAGCCCTTGGGAGAAGTAACTTTGTCAATTTCGTTTTCGGGATGACTTTTATTTTGTAACAGGAGCGACGCGGCACCTTTGGCCGTTTGAGCCGCCATGTGTAATGCTTCGGCCGCATGAAAGCCAATTTCAATCCCACCCTGCGAAGCCGCGCGAATGGCCCTTAAAAAGAAAGCAATGCCGCAGGCGCAAAGCGCCGTAGCCGAGGTCATCAACTCTTCGTGAATTTCGATGGTTTCTCCAACCGTATCAAACAGATCTTTTACTTTGGCAATATTTTCAACGGATGCATTGTTCGAAGCAATACAGGTCATCGATTCCTGAATTGCAATGGCGGTATTGGGCATAGCCCGGACAACTTGCACTGGTTTGCCCAGCCGGTTGGTGATGTCGTTTACATTTACGCCTGATGCCACGGAAATTAACAAATGCTTACCTGGGTCTACGTCTTCCTGAATAGCATCCAGCAAGGTATTTAGTTGTTGTGGCAACACCGCTACCACTACAATATCCGCGTAACGCACAGCTTTGGCATTATCATCCGTTACCTGGTAACCTTCTTCGGTTAATTCCGCAATAGCCCGCAAGTTGCGCCGGGTAATAATAATTTGACCCGCCTGGTATTTTCC
>JAQBNV010000388.1 GCA_028288395.1 Adhaeribacter sp.
ATCGGGCGGTAGCTGCGCTTCCAGGTGCTGGCTTATCTTGCGCATTTCACCTAACCCTGGTAAAAAAACCAGAATATCCCCCTCCTTATATTTTACCAGAGCTTGCTTAATGGCACGGGGCACCAGGTTAAGCAAGCGCTCTGCCGGCCGGTTACCAGCCGCGGCAATTTCGGCCGGGGGCGAATAAACGGTTTCAATGGGAAACATTCTTCCTTCGCTCCGAACCACCGGCGCCTCTAACCAATTGCCTACTGCTGCAGCGTCGAGCGTGGCACTCATCACAATTATACGTAAATCTGGCCGCAACACGGCCTGGGCATCCAGCGTTAAGGCCAGTCCTAAGTCGGCTTGTAAGCTCCGTTCATGAAATTCATCAAATATAATGGCAGCAATTCCTTCCAATGCCGGATCATTCTGTAAGAGCCGGGTTAATATGCCTTCGGTTACGACTTCTATCCGGGTATTATCTGAGATAGCTTTTTCCATTCGTACCCGGTAGCCAACCGTTTGGCCAACTGGTTCACCAAGTAAATCCGACATTCGCTGTGCCGCCGCCCGGGCGGCCAGGCGCCGGGGTTCGAGCATTATTATTTTACCGCCCTCCCGCCATGCGGCTGATAATAGCGCTAAGGGCACCAGGGTGGTTTTACCAGCGCCTGGAGGGGCTTCCAAGACTAAACGGTTATGCGTATTTAAAGCTGCGGCCAATTCTGGCAACGCTTCCTTCACGGGTAAGTCCGGTAAATTAAAATATAAATCAGCAGTAGGCATTGGCAGCCAAAGTTCTGAAACTTTTTGAAAGGAAAGAAATAAAAAAGAGCGAAGTTCCCGGCTAAAAATTTAAAGGAGTCGGTATAATATTACAAGCCGGGGAACGACTTCATTAGAAGAGTAAATAAAGATAACATCCTTATTGATAAACCACCAACTAAGATTTATAACCACTATGTTTCGGGCAGAAACGCAATTTAGATATTAAGAGATTATAAATTAAAATTTCGCAAATAAAGTTAATAAGTACATAAATGTTTAACTATACGGATTTTCCGGCTTTCCTGCTTATTCTGGTTGAAGTTGTATTTATACTGCTAATAATCCTGCTGTATTTGGTTAGAGAAAAGAACAGACGAATTAAATACTACCGGACAGGAGATGTGATTTGGGTGCGGGGTAAACATCTAAAACCCGAGCGGGCAACCTTGTCTAAATGGGATGATTTTACTTTTTGTTATTTGCCGGATGCTTCAGATGAAATAAAATATAAGCAATGGATATTTTTAGTACGCAACGAATCGGACATCAAAAGAAAAAACCAATGTAATTGGGAAAGATGTAAAAACCCTTGCATAAAAATTATTTTCGCCTGAATTTTAAAAGGACTTTGGCAAAAATATTGCCTTGAAGGTTAAAAGATCCGCTTTATCTCAAGCCTGCATAATTAGAAATACCAGCAAAAAATAATTATACAACTTTTAAAAAGATAGCCTTCTCTGTTGCTTAGAATAGTCTATATTAGCTTTTTTCCGACAGAGAAGGCTATCTTTTACATTCATGAATACTACTGATTTTAAGAAACTTTTTCAATTTTAGTTGTCATTTCCCTTTTTTCTGCCTACCCAGTTATCATGCAATTTACTGGCACCAATAGTGGCGATTAACATAGCGGTAATGTAAAAAAATTCGGCTGTCATCTTCTGCTTACAGTTGGTTTATAGCCAAAATTAACTGCCAACATGAATTTAAGATGAAGACGCGAAATAATGCGGCACTATAAAGTAATAAATATAATTTTTTGTTACTTAAATCCTCAGTTATATCAAAAGCTTAGTTAATTAATCAATGGGTTGATTACTTCAAAAAAGACTATTTAAACTATTTCTGCTTTAAGTAAATGATTTCAATAGTTTATTTCGGCTAGAAATAAAATTCGCTTCATATATTTAATAATAAGATTGTATCGGCTCCACTCCACAAACAATAAATAGGTAACCCATAAAAAGCATAACAACTACTAACACTTTGTAGAAAGCCTGGATAAGAGAATGAAACGAGGTAGTACATAAACGGCACGGGTTATTTTAACCTTTAAATGCGCGAAACGAAATGCTGGTTCAATTAAAATGGTAAACAGCTTGAGAAAAGATAGCTTCAGCATATAATTTAATAATAAATATTAAAAAAACAGTTACTAGTAAGTATAATAATTAATTTATATATATTAAACTTAATATACTTAATAATTATAGTATCAAATATTAGTTACCGTTTGTAAGGCTTTTTGGCATTTTACTTTACCACCGATTCTAAAACAATAGCAATAACCTGGAGAAGCGCGACATCAACCTTAATGCCTTTTTGTAGTTGTGCCTCATTCAGCAGAGCCCGGAATTTTCTCTCTTCATCCACTTCGAACATAATCAGCTGACCCTCCACCTCCACCTGAATTTTATAGTTATATCCTGACATCAGGAATTTGGCTGGAAAGGATAACTCCTGGCCTTTATAGGTAACAGGTATTTCTAAATAATCATCGGAGTTATCCATAAACAAAAAAGTAATACGTGTGCAAGTTGTATGGAAATAAAAAAAACCACTTACAGTTTTTACACTATAAGTGGTTGATTATCAAGAGCCCCCAGCCGGGATCGAACCAGCGACCTACTGATTACAAGTCAGTTGCTCTACCAGCTGAGCTATGGAGGCGATACTGGTATGCTTTTTTCTTAAAGCGATAGCAAAATTAGAACTAAGTTTCGATTATGCAAATGCCAGTACCATCTAAATGCTAATATTTTTTTAATAGCCTGATAATCAAAATATAAATTTTAACTATTGCGGAAAGCGTACAGCTGCCGCTGCAATTGTTGGATCCGATTATCGGCTTCGGCAATGCGGGCCTGGTATTCTTCCCGCAACTTTTCAGCATTCTTCGACCGTCCGAAAAACTCAATATTGGTTTTAAGGGTCCGGATATCATTTTCCAGCTGGGCAATATCCCTTTTAATGGACTGTTCTTTTTGGTGGATACGGGTAGAAGCATCGGGACCTTGTTTAAGCCGGAAAACCTGTAATTCGGCCACGGCCGTATCTTTTTCCTCGGTACTTAAATCTACCACCGAACCGAGGTATTTTTGCAGCAATTCAAAATATCGGTCATCGAATTTTGCGGTTGCTTTGTTTGCGGGCAATTCTTGCCAGGTGTTCCGTAGCTTTTCGTATTCTTCGTAAGTACCGGGCTCTGTATTGATGGTAGTCAGGCGGCTTACTAATTCATCGAAATAAGACTGCTTTACCTGTGAAGCCTGGTTCAACTCCACTTCCCGCTGATTCACCTGGTTCTGTTTCCGGTCGAAAAATTCGTTGCAAGCTGCCCTAAACCGTTGCCAAAGCTTTTCCGAATATTTATCGGGAACCCGACCAACCGTCTTCCATTTCTTTTGCAGTTGAATAAGCTTTTCTTTTGTTTCGTCCCAATCTTCGCTGTCCCGCAAACTTTCGGCCTGTTCGCACAATTCCGTTTTTAAACGCAAATTCTGGATCTTCTGCTCGTCGAGGTTTTTAAAGAAAGTATTTTTATGGCTGAAAAAAGCTTTGTAACTACTCCAGAACCGCTTGTTTATTTCGTCGGCCCGTTCTTTGGGCACTAGTCCGGCGGCATCCCACTCTTCCTTTAATTTCTGAATTTCGTCGGTTTTATCCCGCCAATCATTAATTCGATCGGTCTGAAAATTCTGAAAAGCTTCCATCCGTTCGAGTAGAGCGGTTTTCAATTCCAGGTTTACTTTTTCGTGCGATTTGCGCTCCGAAATAAACTCTTTTTTCCGGTTGTGTACTTTTTCCGAAGCCTGAATAAAACGTTCCCAAATCTGATCCCGCTGATCATTTGGAACCGGACCGACATTCTTCCATTCCTCGTGCAGGTTCCGTAGTTCCTGTAAGGCGGTGTTGATAGAGGGTTGGTTTACCAGGCTTTCGGCCCGCTCGCACAGTAGCTGCTTTTGTTGCAAATTTTTTCGGCGATCGAGTTCTTTCAGCTCATAAAAGATGCTGCGGTTATTATAAAAGATGTCTAATAAAGCATGGTAAGAATTCCAGAGTTGTTTAGAATCGGTAGGCGGCACCGGACCGATGGCTTTCCATTCGGTTTGAATTTGTCTTATTTTGTCGCCGCTGCTTTTGGTTTCCGGCGATTCTACCAGTTCCCGCAGCTGATCTAATAATTCTTGTTTACGTTTTACGTTCTTTACTTTTTGCTCTTCTTCCTGCCGCTGTTCACGACCCAGTTGGTCCCGGTATTGCTGGTAGGCTTTCTCCAGGTCCTGGTGTTCGCTTCCGGGCTGGTATTCAAAATCATCGGGATTACCGCCTTCGGCAATAAATCTTTCCAAGGCTTCTCCTTTTTGAGTTACCTGCAGGGTTTCGTATTGCCGGTACATTTCGCTTACCTGGCGCACTTGCTGCCGGTTAGCTGTTTTAAGTACCAGACGTAGTTTTTGCCGCAGTTCGCTGGCCGTTAAATTACTAAAATCCGTTTCCGGCACCGGTTCTTCGTGATGCTCATCGTCCAGGAGTAAATCGTGTTCTATGTTGCTTTGGTCACCGGTTGCCTGCCCTGCAGGCAGGGTAGCTGAATTTGCTGCTTCCGGGCTGTTGGTTGCTGGGGCTTCCTGCGTTTCAGCAGTTTGAGCCGGAATAATGCCGGCCGTGCTTAATGCTTCCGGAGCCATTGCACCAAGGTCAGGTACTGTACTCGTTTCAGGTACTGTTTGCGCCGGTGCGGTAGTGTCGGGTGAATCAAAAGAAGCGGCTTGCTCGGGAATATTCATCTC
>JAQBNV010000391.1 GCA_028288395.1 Adhaeribacter sp.
ATATTTTTTTCGTAGCACTTTATATTCGGTTAAGCCAGGCTCCCAGCTTTCACGGATTTCTTTTTCGGATTTGCCATCCATAATCTGTTGCCTGAATAAAGCAGAGCCCGTGAGTCTTTCAATAACGCCCATTTCTTTGCTTAGCCTGGAGTCAAAGAATTTTTCTTTGTTGGGTGAAGCCTTGTACAGTTCCATCATCCATTTCAAATTAATCTGTTTCTTTTTTCGTAACAGCTCAACATCATAGTTGCGTAGGTCGAGGCCGTAACAAACCTGGTTCATGAAAAGCGGCGTTTCTGCCATTCCTTTTATGCTTGTTGGGGTGAAAGAAAAGTCATATTTACCTTTTAGCTCCGGACTACCGATTACGGTAAAGGGGAAATAAGTACCACGTCCGTGATTTAGGTAAGTGCCTTCAAACAAACAGGTTGAAGGATACAGTAAAATCGATTGTTGGGTATTTAAATTAGGAGATGGCGGTACTGGCAAAGTATATGGCATATCGTGGTTGTAGTTAGCCACTTTAATAATTCTCAGGCGGCATTTTACTTTACCCGTTAGCCACCCCTCGCCATTTGCCATTTGAGCAAATTCACCAACGGTTAATCCATGCGATATAGGAATAGGAAACATGCCGATGCCGGATTTAAATTTCAGGTCGAGGATTGGGCCGTCAATTAAATATCCGTTGGGATTGGGCCTATCCAGGATGAGTAATTCTTTCCTGTTTTCATAACAGGCCTCCATCAAACGAGACAGCGCATTGATATTGGTATAGAAGCGGCAGCCAACATCTTGCAGGTCATAAATGATGATGTCAACATCCGCGAGTTCTTCTTTGGTCGGTTTATTTTTTTTACCATATAAAGAGATAACAGGTATTCCAGTAGCAACATCCGTTTCGTCAGGTACAGCAGTACCGGCACTGGCATTGCCCCGAAAACCATGCTCCGGGCCGAATACTTTAACAATATTAACCCCGAGTATTTTCAAACTGTCAACCAAATGCTTTTTCCCAATGATTGATGTTTGGTTGGCAAGCATGGCTACTCTTTTACCTTTCAGGTAAGGCAGGTATTTCTCTGTTTGTTCAGCACCAGTTTTTAATGGACCATTACCAACAAAAGTGGTCTCCGCCGGTAGATTTTTACAATTAAGAAAAACACTCAAGACAAGAATAACGGCGAAAGAAAACTTCATTGCTATAATTTTTTAATGTTTGTGAATCAAGGATGGTTAGTCCAATAACTTACAACGGTTCTGCTATGGCACCTTTTAATGTGCTATCGTTTTTGTTAAGTAAAGTTTTTTATAAAATCTTCAGCTTCTTTGTCCATTCTCTTTGCTGAAGCGTATTTAAGCCATGATTCGTTAGAGAGTCATAGACACTTCCTTCTCTATCAAGTTTTCCAATAAAATACTTAATAGTTGAGTCAATTTCTTCTACTTTTTTCCCCCAGAGTTTTGCTATGCTGTCTTTAGCCATTTCTTCATGCTGTTTAGCCATATTAAAATGTCCTTGTTCATGCTCTAACAGCTGTTCATAATTATTCAAAATATGGTCTTTTCTATATGACTCGGGCTTGTTCATATAGGCAATTATTAAAGCCGGAGGATAGTTGTATGCATTGTTAATTTTATAAAGAAAAGTACAGGATGTCAAAGCATCATAATCTAAGTTTTTTGTAGTAGTCTTTGCTGCTGGGTCTACTTTCACAGGAAAATCACTCCATTTAAGGTTAGGTTTCCATTCAAGCATTCTACTTTTATTTAAAAGGTTCAAAATTGCTGTATCTGGTGTAATCAATAATACAAAGTTGACTGCTGAAAGAACAACCATAAATTGTTTTATTTTTGAAACGTCTATTCTGTTTGAAGCCTTACCATATACCACCACTACTGCACCTAAGACAACTATGATTTCAAGTGGATTATAATAATTGTAATCTATCTTTATTAAAATTAGAATACATAGTAATCCAATTAGTACAGTTGCTAAAGATTCAAAAATTCTTGATTTAAATAGAAGGTAGACCGCTCTGATTGTATAGGAAAAAAAATAAATTATTGGAATGGAATAAATTAGTAAACCTTGTACCGTATTGTAGGCAACATAATGTGAGGCTAATAGCCCAAGTAGTACTAGTAAATATATATTTATATGATTCAATTATTAAAATTTTACTAAACTAATTAATAAATGCAAGTAACAGTATATAAAAAGCTTCTATTTACGGACAATTATAAAGTAGAAAAACCGGTTAATAACTGGTTATTCTACTTTATAATTACTACAGTCTTTGTTACAGCGGTATTTTTATATAATCATACCATACAGGCCAAAGAACCGGTGGAGCAATCCACAAAAATGAAACTTATGAATCGGCTGGTTTTAGTGCTAGGCTTTTTTTTAAGTTTAAACTGGCAATATTTATTAACCTGTCATCAGCAGTTTCTTACCTGGTTATGGTTTTAGGAAGCGACGCGGCGGCACCAGAAATAGCTCTACGTTAAACAGAGCAGCTCCTTTTAATTTATTTTCGATAACGGCGTCTTCTTTTTTAGCGAAGAAAAAGCCATCATTGGCATTATTTTCATAGGCTTTAAAACTTAAATTTTCGCGGTAGCCGGCCTCTACGCCCAACCACAGGAAATCATAAATTTCTCTTTCCCAACGCACCCGGCCCCTGATTTCGGAGCGGCGCAGTTCCAGGGTTTCCAAAGCCGGAATACCAATATTTTTGACGTTAATATTGTAACTGCCTCCATCTACCGAAAAACCGGCAAACCACAACGACCGCTCCGACGCGTTGTACCGAAGATCGGCATTGGCCGGCAAAATAGCTTCTATGCCCCATTTGGGATTAAAGGTGCGGTTAAACAAAAAGGCGGGGTAAATTCGGCGGCGGCCCAGGGCATAACCCAGCTGCGCCCCAAAACCATAAGAATAAGAAGAGCTTATTTTCCAGCCGTACAAAAACTCGACGGTCGTTTTTAAATAATCCGGTACGGCCACTTCTTTGGTGTTATAATCGCCGTTAAGTTCGCCTTTGGCCCGAAATATGTAAAAATTCTTTTCATTAATCGGGCGCAACAATACCAACTGCCCGCTGATGCTGCGGAGATTTTTATCTTCGATGTTGCTGTAAAACTGGTACTCGGGCGGAAGCAAATATTCGAAATTAAATTCTTCAAAAGAATAGTTGAAGCCAGCCACCATTTTAAAGTGTGGGTTATTAACCAGTGGGGCATACGCTTTTAAGTCAAATTTATTATTACGCCGCACCTCTCCCTGTTTATTGCCTATTTCGGTGCGCGGCGATGTAGAAGTAATGCCAAAATCGGGTTGCCGCTCGTAATTTATAATTAGGCCTTTACCTTTACCCATGCCAATTACCGAGGGGTTGGCAAACTCCTTTTTGTCAGCAACTGGGGCGGTCGGCTGTTGGGTCGTGTTCATGGCCGGGGAACTGGGAATCGAATCGGGCTGTACCTGCGCCCGTAAAAGGGTACTGTATAAAAACAGGCCCAACAGGGGCAGCCATTTAATATTAATTTTCATCAAATTCGGGTTAATTAAGAGCAAATATTTTATTCGTAACTGGTATTCCGGAGACCGGCCTGTTAGAGCATGTTTAAATTTTGCTCTTTGTGCTGCAAACGTCCAGAACAAGAACCTCCATTCGCTTTTTCCTCGCCCCGTAGCGCTGCTACGCGGCTCAAAAAACGCTTCCGCAGAACCTTATTCTAGCCGTTAGCGCTTACAAAAGCAAAACTATAACATGCTCTTAAAACAGGAAACCGAAATTCAGGTTAAATAATTTTTCTTTTTTCCCTACGCTATAGGTACCCGATACCAGGGCTTTGCGCAATATATCGACCCACAAACCGCCCCCTACACCCCGGTGCATGCCTTTAAATAAATTACGGGAGGCATCGTCGTCCGCAAAAACCCGGCCGTGGTCGATGAGCGCCAAAGCGCCAAAAGTGCCCGGAAACAAATAAACATTAAAATCAAAAAGATGGATGCGGGCCTCTGCGTTGGCGTAAATATTACTACGTCCTGAAAACCGGGTAATCCGGTATCCCCTTAAGTTGGTAGTGCCGCCTAAACTATTGGACTGATAAAAACGATATTGGCCAAAGTTGTGCGAGCCCCCAATCCGGCCGGCCCAGGTAAGTTTAAACGGGAAATTAGGCGTGAGGTAAAACATTACATCGGAACTCACCCGGGTAAAGCCGTACTTTTCGTACCCTAGTTGCCGGTTAACCGAGACTTCATTCAGCCATTTTATACCTATATAGGGGTTCACCTCATTGCTAACGGCTACAATATTCATAAAAGCGCGGGCGCCGATATATTTGTTCATCCGGAAAGAGCTGGCATCGGTATCGGTACCGGCAATTAAGGCCCGGGCGGCCTGCCCCGTAGCTTCCTGCTCTACCCGGAACTGGTCGTAAGTGGGCCCGATGCCTACTTTTAAGAAGTGAAAAACATCGTAGGTAAACGTAGGCGATATAATGTAGCGCGAGAACCGTACCCGGTGATCTTTGATATTTTGTTCATTGGCCTCAGTTTCGTTGCCCTGCCCAAAGTAGTTAGATAATAACTG
>JAQBNV010000089.1 GCA_028288395.1 Adhaeribacter sp.
CCTTTACCAGGCAGCTTTTTTGTGTTTTTTGTTTAGATGTAATATTGCTATTCTAGAAAAACTTAACGCGTTCGTCTTTAATATCGGCTTTTTCCCGGATAAGCTGGTACGTATTTCCTTCGGAGCGGCCGGTACGACTGGTTTCGATATTCTTCTTAACCCCCGACATATCGCCTGAGAAATTAACTTTATCTACTTTTATTAACTCCGCTACTATCACGCCCGTCTGGCCTTCAAATGGTTTGGAGCGGGCACCTTCTTTTAAACCGAATATTTTTCCGGTTGCAACCGGGTCGAAACCTAAGCCCTCGATGGTGGCAGAGGCAAAAGTTATGCCATTGGCGGAACGAACAACCGCCTCTGGTCCGTATTTAGGGGCCATTTGCTCTAGTGGCCCTTGCAGCTTGCTTAGTTTCTGGATAATTTGTTTTGCTTTTTCCCGGGTACGTACGGCCGCAGTCAGTTCTTCCCGGATATCGGCCACTTTTGCGTAGCCTTTTTCAATTTCGGCCGACAAGGCCGCTACGACAAACTGGTCACCGATTTCAAACACCGGCGAAACATCGCCTACGTCAGTTTTATCGTTAAAAGCCCAACGCACCAGTTCACGGGCATTCGTTAAGTTGTTAACCGACCGGTCCGCTATCCGGATATTTTTAGCTTCGGCTCTGGCCAATGTTTTATCCTGCACTACCCGACTACGCAGATCTTCCAGGTTTTTAATGGTACCAGCTAACTCATCGGCTCTCCGAAAGGCTTCGTCGCGGGTTGCATCGCTGGAAGAGATAGAGCGGGTAACAGTAGCAATCTGGTAGTTGCGGGTATTCTTAGGGGCGGTAACTTTTACAATATGGTAACCAAAATCAGTTTCTACCAGGTTCGGTATCAAACCGGCCGAGGTAGCGCCAAATACTGCTTTTTCGAAAGGCGGCACCATGGCTCCTTCGGAGAAATAACCCAGGTCTCCGCCGGAAGCGGCCGTACCATCCTGGCCATTCTGCGCCGCCATCTGGGCGAAATCGGCACCAGCTTTTATCTGGGCCAGAATGCCTTCAGCCTTGCTTTTGGCAGCGGTTTTGGCTTCGGGCGTCTCGTTTTCCGGTTTAATCAGGATATGGCTGGCACGGGCTGAAGCAGCACCACCGTCTTTTACCCCAATTACTTTATGAATTACAAAGCTGCCGTTTTCGTTGTAAGGACCGAATATCTTTCCTTTTTCCAGTGCCTGGCCTTTCAGTTTTTCGGGCAAAGCGCCGGCATTAACCCAATTGCCATTAAAAGGCGTATCGGAGTTGGCTTTTACAAATAAAGAATCGTTATCGGCACTGCTGAACTGCTGTACCACGTTCGCAACATCCTGCTGAACAGTCGCGCTGTCTGCGCCGGATGGTCTTACCGAAATAGAAATATACTCGATGTTGCGGCTTTCTTCTACTTTATATCTTTCCTTGTTTTCATCCAGGTAAGCCTGTAACTGCGTATCGGTTACTTTAATAGAAGAATCAGAAATGCTGAAGAAAGGCACAAATAAATATTTAGCGCTGGCGGTATTCGTTTGTTCGGCCTGGTAACGATTGGCCTCTACCGTAGTTACGTAATTCGAAAGTTTAATCAGATTGTTGTATTTGACTAACTGACGCTCGGGGCCTAAATTTCCTTCAAAATTATACCAGGCGGCTTGTTGCTCGGCCGGGGCTTTCGGTAAATCTTCCCGCAGGTATTTTACTACCAACGAACGGTCGAACTGGCCGGTTTGCTGGTTTACAAATGTTTGTTTGATTACCGGATGAATATTATTGCCTTGTACCATGTCTACGAGTTCCTCGTCTGATACAGCAATACCCAAGCGGTCGAATTCTTTCTGGTAAGCCACTTTTAGGATTAGCTGCCCCCAGGTTTGCTCCCGTAACGTAGCCATTTCTTCTTCGCCTGGCTGCTGACCGGTTTGGGCGGCATAATTTTGTTTTACGCCCTGCAAGGCCTCATCAAACGCCTGAATGGTAATTTCTTCCCCGGCTATTTCGCCGATTACGTTATTGTTACCGCCCAGCAAGCGGGAATTGGGACCTAATAAATCGCCCAACACCATAAAGCTGAGTAAAGCCATTGCGATAATCCCAACTGCTAACCCGGATTTTTTTCTGATATTATTAATTAAAGCCATTTGTATGTGTAAATAAAGAAATGCAAAATAAGGAGAATATCGCTTAAATTCAAAATTAACACGCCCGGAAATGGTTCTGTTCTAAATATTTGTAGCGAATAAATGATTTTTCAGGAACAGCCGGACTTTTAATAATTTCCGGAGTTGGCTTTTGCAGCAAATCAGGGAAGCTTGGACAATATTATTCTGCTTCCCCTGCCGTAGTCTGCCGCTCTAATTTCACCGTGTTTATCCGGTTCTCATCCATCGACAAAATGGTAATGGTAAACGGCGGCACTGGAATTACTTCTTCCGGGGCCGGAATATCCCCGTGCATCTCCAGTATAAACCCGCCCAAAGTTTCGTAATCGCCGTACGGCAAATCTAAATTATATTTCTCATTCAGGTAATCAACTTCCTGCCGGGCGCTAAATAAATAAACTCCCGGTTGCAGTTCCTGCTCCAGCAGTGATTCTTCGTCAAATTCGTCGTTAATTTCCCCGATGATTTCTTCAAGCAAATCTTCGGTGGTAACCAGGCCCGAGGTACCGCCAAATTCATCTACTACCAAAGCAATGCTCCGGTGCTCCGCTACGAACTTTACGAACAGCTCACTGGCCAGCATTGTTTCAGGCACGGCTATAATAGGCGTTAAAACCGAAGCGATATCGGCGGGCTTCTGAAACATGGCCAGCTGGTGGCAATACCCCACCACATTATCGATAATTTGGTCGTAAACCATTATTTTAGAATGACCAGTATCGGTAAAGGCCTGCCGTAAAACGGCGATGGGCTCGGTTATTTCAACGGCTTCAATCTCAATGCGGGGCACCATACATTCCCGCACTTTTACAGTTCTGAACTCCAGCGCATTATGAAAAATACGGGCATCTACTTCCGGGGCCTTTTCGCCGTCCGTCTGATACAGGCTTTTCCGGATATATTGATCTACATCGGTTAAACCAAACACCGGGTTTTCTTCCGAAAACTCCATTTTAAGCAGCTTCACAACAACAAACCGAATGGCGCCGACTACCAGAAAAACAACC
>JAQBNV010000412.1 GCA_028288395.1 Adhaeribacter sp.
TACCAGGCGATCAATTATAAAGGGTCGGCAGCATGTTAGCAGAAATCGCCAGCATACTGTTTACCATTACTAAATACGGGTAGTCTTAATAACCAACTATGGCGCAAAAATTACTCCTTGGTTAAACAGAGCAATATTTTACAAGCCGGAGAAGCAGGCCGGGAAATAACTTCCGCACCTGGTAAGAATAAAAGAGCGCGAATATGTTTCAGAAATATCAATATCTTTATTCTACCGTAAAACATTCCATTCCTCACTAAATATTAATAATAGAAGGAATTCCTGATTACCGAAATCAGAATTTATACCATTTCACCTTTACTACCTGCCGTAAAGCTGACCTAAAAAGGGAAGCTAACCCGGCAGGTTTCAAAACCTACCGGCTTTAAGTTACCTGCAGTATGGCACCTTGTTCATGCGATTTGGTATTAGATGGTGGTATAATATTAGCATCCGGTATATTCATCATAAAAAAGGCATAGGCTGGTCTTTTATTAACCTGCCTATGCCTATCATTTAAATCAGTAGTGGCTTGTTTCAGCCTATTTTACTTTGCATACCTCATTTACCGCACAACCTTCATGGTGCCTTGCATGACGTAAAAGTGACCGGGCACTGTACACACATAAGTGTATTCGCCAGGCTTATCGGGAGCGGTAAAGTAAATGGTTTCGGTGGTATTGGGCTGCAGCAGCACCGTGTGGTAAAGTACTTTATTGGTATTGGGAATGTAGTTCTTCTGCTGGCCTTCTAACCCTAATTTCATGGCCTGCTCGCCTACCGGAATCGCTGTGCCGGGCAATACCACCACAAAGTTATGCAACATATCGTCGTCGTTCACAAAAACAACTTTCACCTTGCTGCCGGCTTTCACCTGAAATTGCCCCGGTTCGAATTTCAGCCCCGGTTTGGTGCCAATATTTATGGTATAATCAGCCTGCCCATTCCAGGATGCCGGCTGGGCCGTAATCCGCTTCGCGGCAGTACGGGTTGTAGCGCCAGCAGCGGCAGGTTTAGCCTTGGCCGGGGCCGACGTTTTAACAGGAGCCGGTTTGCGGGCTGCCGCCAGCATGGCGGCATGGTCGTGTCCGGCCATGGAGGTAGTAAGGGTTAATTTTTCCCCATCCGGCAGATTATTCAGGGTGTAGTAGCCCACGTTGTGCAGCAAAGGCCGGCCGTTAGCCGCCCGCACGCCTTCGGCAGTAATCTCGTGAATATAACCCAAACGCAAGGCATCAACAGATAGGCGGGCTTTCAAACCATCTTCCGAAACCACGATGCCCCGGATAAGACAAGCCGCATTATTGATAACCGGGCTCCCGTAAGTGGCGTGGTATTTATAGTTGAAGCCGGTAATTTTATAGGAGGCCGGGTTAGCCGCCGACGCTTTGTCGACGGGATGGGTGAATTCTATTTCAAAACCATCGGGCATGGCCCGCACGGTTTTCATTTCGAAAGCGGTTTTGCCGGTCCAGACCAGGCGCTGCAGGCTAAATAATTCTTTACCTGTAGAAGACCAGCCCCGGCTCGTCATGCCTACAAACATGGAACCATCGTTGCCCCACACCTGCCGCAGGATTCCGGACGAGAAACCATCGCGGAACGGAAACACCACACCCTGGTACGCGCCTTTTACCTTCTCTAAATCTACGCGCATTATTTTACTCTGGCCCTGGTCGCCCACGAACAACTGGTTTTGAAACGGCCCGAATTTGCCGTTGGTATTATCTGTAAGTAAGCCCGACGTAGATATACCCAGGATACCGTGCGGCAGCCAGACGGCGGGCGCTTTTAATTCCGGTACCCGCTTGGCTACATCGTACAGGGGCTCGCCGGTGTTCGGTACGCCTTCCGGTTTCAGTTTTATAGGCGAACCCGGCAAACCGGTCCAGCGCAAACTTTCGGCATTGCCCACAAAATCGCCTTTTTCTACGTGCGTAATGCGGCCGGAACCAACCCAGTCGCCCTGGTTTTCGGTGTAGAAGAAGTCGCCGGCAGCATTAAAACCATAACCGGCCGGCGAACGCATGCCGGCGGCAAACGGAATCATCTGGCCATCGGGTGTAATTTCCAAAGCCCAACCGCGCCAGGGCACGAGGCTTACGCCGTGGCCCAGGCTATTGCTCCAACCTACATTCAGCGTTACCAGCATGTTACCGTTCGGTAGAAAAGTGGGGCCGTAGGAATATTCGTGGTAATTGCCCGACAAAGGCCAGGCATATATTTTATCGTAAGAATCGGCCTGGCCATCGCCATCGGTGTCGCGCAGGCGGGTAAGTTCGCTCCGCTGGGTTACGTAAATATCACCGTCTTTGTAGGCCAGGCCCAAGGGTTCGTGTAAACCGTAGGCAAACCGCTTGAAGACTGGTCTTTCGTTACCCGAAATATTAGGATTGGTCACTATCCATACTTCGCCGCGGCGGGTACAAATAGCCAGGCTGCCGTCCGGCAAAGTGGCCATACCACCTACTTCCAGTATTATATCTTCCGGTACCGGCAGGGAAATCAGTTTATAAAAATCGTCTTCTTTTTCGGGCGCGGCCTCTACTTTGGCCAGGCCCTTGGGAGCCGGTGCCGGTTGCTTGCTACCCGTTTCGGGGTTAATTTTTTTTACCTGCGCCCACCCCGGCGCCGCACTTAAAACCAGCAGCCCAACGGCGAGTAAAGTGGCTCTGGATATATAATTAATTTTATCTTTTATTTTCATGAGAATACATTCCGAAATTTAAATCCTTACCAGACAATTGAATATTTTACCACGCCCACGTTATCTTTTGCTTTCACCGGCAGCAGCATTTCTTTGGTGTTTTGCGAAGTGCTGCGGATAACCGGTTTTACCTTGCCGGTAAGTTCGATGTAATATTGCTTGTCGTTGATGGCGTACAGGCCATTGGGTAATTTGGTGATATTACTGCCTTCGGCTACCCGGCACCAGATTTCTTTTGTTTCGGAACCCGGCCTTACGGTTAAGGTATGAGATAACCGGCGGCCACTGTCTGCCGGCACCATCGATTCTTGCACACTGGCTGCTCCCAGCGAATATTTAAAAACCGGCCGGCCGACTTTTGTTACATCATAACCCTGGTAAGTATAGGACGCATTGGAATCGGGCCAGGCAGCGTTTGCATCCGCTAAAAAAGTAAGCGATGGTTTGGCCGGAAACTGAATAACGCTACCCAAAGGTACTGCCAGCTGGGTTTCGCCGCGGCCGTGCCACATCGGCGTCGCCTCTATAAATTTGCCCCGCCAGATTTGCAGAAATTTGCCACCCTGCAGATCAACGGAATAATTAGTACCGTCTGGTTCGCCCACCGAAATAACGTGGGTTCTTTTGCGTCCCTGGTGTTCCACAAAGCCTCTTAACATAACTGGCTCGTTTGGCGCCGTAACCAAAATGGGACTCACCGGTTCAGCGGCCCGTAAAGGCGTACGCAGGGCTGTGTAAGCCACCTCCGGCCCACCCACCGAAAGAGTAATATCGTTGCTGCGGGCATACCAGTAGGCCGAACTTTTAAAATAAATAAGCGTGAGCGGATAAGTACCTTTCACCAGCTTTAGCCGGCCCGAAGCAATGCCGGTGCGTCCGGTAACGGCAAGCACTTTATCTTTCCCGACGGTTAATTCCCCGGCTCCATTAATGTAGTTGGGGTTCGTATCCTGGGGAATCCAGGCCAGGTTCAGGTTAAAGAAATATTCGCCCGAAACCGGAATATTTACGGTGCCGATAATTTTACCGGCAAACTTATCGCGGCTGGCCGGGGCCTGGTGCGCCAACACATCAATATCCATTTCGGCGGTAGGCGTCAGCTTTTCAAAATCGGCTAAGGTTTTAATATTACCTTCGTAAGACTGCAATTTCAGGTCCGACAAAGTTACCCGCTCGATGCCATAGGAGATATATTTTATGTTCCGGATGGCTACGGCCCCGTGATCACCCTGGATCATGAGTGGGCCGGAAGGTTTTTCGTCCTGGAAAGCAGCCGACCGGGTAGGACCGGTTACTTCAATATTTTGGTGCAGGGTTACGCCGTTCATCGCAATTTCTATAAAACGGGCATTTTCTATTTTCTCGCCTTTCTCGTTGAACCGGGGCGCGCGGAACACAATACGGCAATGCTGCCACAAGCCAGGTGCTTTGCTTACATTTTGTATGGGCGCATGGCCTTCGTACCCTTTTTGTCCGTCGGGCCGGCGCTCGTCCCAGCGCTCGTAAATAGCCCCCAAATCTGTTACCTTAGGATTTTGCTCTCCCCACGAATCAAATAGTTGTACTTCGTAGCGGCCCTGCAGGTACACTCCGGCGTTAGCGCCTTTGCCCATCATAAAATCCAGATCCAGTTCCAGGTCGCCGTGCTCCAGGTTCGTAAACAAATGGCCTTTATCGTTTTTAGTAGGCGTATTAACTAATACACCGGTGCCCGGCGTGGTTTTTACTTTCCCGTTCTTTTGGGCATCAAAATAAACATCGCTTACCAGTTTCCAGTTATTTGTAACTGGCTTAAAAGCGCTTAAATCTTGCAGCGGAATCTTGTTGGCCGGAAATTCATGTTCCTGGCCCCGCGCCGGCAGTAACTGGCCGGCACCCAAATAAAGGGTAATTATTAAAATGGTTAATCTTTTCAAAGCCTCAATATTTAACTAGTCTTTTCTTTTAATGCTAAATCCTGTTTTATTTCAATGGAAATCTTTTAATAATATTCGCCCGGCATTTCTTTCTCTATGCAGTTTCTGCAAGCCCTGTACGCCCTTAAGTGGCCACTTAATAATTAACTCAAACAAATATGAATGATATTATCAGTGCCGGCAGTTGTGTGATGGCGTTTATACCAAACCCTGCATCCAATATGGCTAGAGGATTACTACAAATTAAAAACATAACCGGTCGGAATGATTCAAAAACAGACAGGTATAATTTAGGAAAACCAAATTACGCAAAGGCTTCCTGTTAATTATACAGTTTCCAAAATTAGTTTATTTTATTTATTTTATTCTATTATAAATTCAAAGTTGCGCATTAGGAAAACAGGTTAACTACTTGTCTGGCACGAGGTGCTAGCCTCGGGGCTGTTTTTCTGGGGCCGCTGGCCAATATTATTCTTTATTAATCAAATTTTAGCGGCCTAAGGCCGGCAAAAAGAAGGCCCGGGCGAGGACGCCCACGCTAAATAACGACATTGCAAAATTTACGACAGCGCAGGCTTGAAGTAATATTTAGTATAAATAAGGAGCAGAATAGAATTAAGTATAACCTCTTCTTAGCCTAAAATTCTGGCGTTAAAAGCAATATCAACGTATAACCTATAACTTAAAACTTGTTACCTACTTACCAGGTTTTCCGATATATTCCGCTAAATTTCAGAAGGCCATGGGTAAGCAAGGCTTTCCGAATTTGCCTTGCCTAAAAAGTTAAGTGACGCGGGCACTTCTTTCTATATTATTTAGATTGGTTCCAATAAATTTTAAGATTTTTGGTGGCCCGGCCGGCAGCTACAATGTCGGGTTTACCATCGCCGTTCAGATCCTGTACCTGCAGATCTTCCGTGGCCATATCATTTTCGTCTATCCAGTAAGATTGCCATTGCGTGCCGGCCTTATCGGTGGGCACATATATTTTAATACCTACTTTATTTTCAGCATTGGGCAACCGCCAGCCGGCCACCACCTGATCGCGGCCCAAACGGAGTAAATCTGCAGTAGCCAGCCCATGACCTTCTTTTAATCCTTCGTCGAGCACTTTGCGGGAAACATTTTTACCCAGCATATATACCGCTACAGCCGTACCGTGCA
Source organism: Adhaeribacter sp. (assembly GCA_028288395.1). Lineage (GTDB taxonomy): Bacteria > Bacteroidota > Bacteroidia > Cytophagales > Hymenobacteraceae > Adhaeribacter. The sequence goes on from JAQBNV010000412.1 coordinate 5,788, forward strand.
TGGGCTCAATAGTGGCCAAAAACTTTTGGTTACCTCCCATATTGCCTACCCGTACTTCGCCGGCGCCAGGTTCAGTCCCGACTAAACTTGCCGCTTTATGGCTGGTGTTTTTATCGCTGAAACCGGCTACCAGCCGGATACCTTCTTTACCCGCAATATACAGGTCGGTTCGCAGCGGGTTTTTCGTTTCCACCACTTCCAGGTTGTGGGTCTGGTGCATGGCCTGATCAAGGGTAACCGTTGGCCAGGGGTTGCGGGGGTTGGCAGGTAATTTATAGGCCAATATTTTAACGCCTTCGCCGGTGCCGTTTTTGTTGCCGCGGCCATGGAGCGGAACCACTACCAGGTAAGCAGAACCTTCCGCCGATTTAACCCAGCGCATCCGGTGTACCGTGGGTTCATGGGGCAGCGCCACCGCTTCCCAGCGTTGAGTAGGATCCTGGGGTCGGATTAAATAATGTACCGAACCGGATTGAGCCAGGTCGCTCGTTTCGCCCGGATTCCATTGGGCTCCCACGGCCACTTCTACTTTGCCGTCGCCGTCCAGGTCGCGGGCAGCCAGGCAAACGTTATCGCGTTCAGTTAGGTTTTCTATCATCACAAACCGTTGCCAATCGCCATTCCGATACCAGACAAACTGTTTTTTATCGGCTAATAAAATATCGGTTTTGCCATCGCCGTCTACATCGCCCAACGCCAGGCCGTAGCCAATCGAAATATTCTGATCGATGGTTTGCGCCTGAAACCTGGGCACAGGATCGGCCGGAAACAGGAACCTGGAAACAGAGGCAAGTAAAAGCAGCAAAAATACCATGGCTATTGCGTTTATAGGTTATCAACTAACTATATTATTACGGCGGAAGCCGCAGGCTAGGCAAAAAGAAATATTCTTTCGAAATAAAACAGGAACCCGGTAAATGACCCTTGCCCTGTATATTTTATTAGGAGCCAATGGTATCCGATACATTATCAAAATTGATTTTAACGTTCGCCCCCCAGGCTCTTTGCAGGGCAGCTACTCCCGCCGAAGTTACCTGCGTTTGCCACAAGTACAAATTTTTCAGGCTTTTACAAGCGGCCAGGCTTTTCAGGCCCTTATCGGTTACGTTGGTTCCGTACGGGTTTAAGTAGTGCAGGTTGGTTAGCTTTTCCAGATGCTTCAGGCCGGCATCGGTTACGGCGGTGTTATCCAGGCTCAGGCAGGTTAAGTTTTTAAACCCCGCCAGCGCAGGCAATCCTTTATCGGTTATTTTGGACGATGACATGTCGAGCCAGACCAATTGCAACCGTAAATTAGAAAGCAGGTTCATATCGGCATCTGAGAAATTCTGCGCATTTACCAGGTTGGCCGTCAGGAAAGGACTGCCTTTGGCTACGGGCATTATGATAATACCCCGGCGCTGCAATTGTTCCACATGAACCGAATCAGCCGACGCAACTTTTACGGCCGGAATTTCAGCCGGACGGTTGCTCTCACGCTCCGGGCCTCCTTCCCGGCGCACCCGGGCAATAACTTCGTCCATGCCTTTATCTTTCATAACCTCCGCTACTTTTTTCGTGAAGTCGCCTTTGCCTTGCGTTATCCACCAATGCACTAATTACACCTCGGCTTCTGATAACTGGGGTTTACCTTTGGGCGGCATCCGATCATCGTGGTTATCGGGCAGCACCAGGCGCCAGTATAAATCACTTTTATTTGCATCGCCCGCCACTAATACTTTCCCGTTTTTACCGCCTCCCATAAATATTCTACAGCATCGAGCCGCAACTGGCCTTTTTGCTTTCTACGGCTGTGGCATTGCCAACATTTTTGTTCCAGTACCGGCTCTACTAAATCCTGGTAAACCAGGGCTTCGTTAATATTTTTGATGGGTGGCCGCACTTTTTTACCTGGACTTTTGCCAATAATAGCATACACCGGTTGGGTGAGCTAATCTTCGCCGTGGGTCAGGCTACCGCCGTAGTGCCCGGTAGCGGTTAGCAAAAAGAGCAGAATCAGTACAGCCGGCGTTTGCAATGGTTTGATAGCTAAGTACCGCGGTAGCAGAAACAGCAGTACCGAAAATACAGCCAGGGCTATGCCTAAATACTGATGGGTAGTTACGGCATCTGCTTCGTAGTCTCCGCTCAGTTGAAGCAGAAAACCGGCCAGGCAAGCCAAAACCGCTGATACGCTCCCGGCAAACCAAAGGCTCGGTAATACAGGTCCGATTGTGTTAAATGCCGGCCGGCACCCCAGAAAATGTAAACAAACCGCCAGAATTAAAATACCAATAGGCAAGTGTACCAGGAGCGGATGTAAACGGCCAAAAAACAAAATCAGGTTCTCTGACATATATTATTAAGGTGGTGGAAAAACTCAGGCAACCGGACCAAACACGTAATGAGCAATATACAAAAAGGAAGTTTAATTAAAAATAATTAAAGAAAAGTTAAAATGAGCCTTTTAAAACGGTTAATAAATTTGCAGTTATTTACCACAGGCGTGGTATCATATTACAAAATATTAAATTTGCAGGGACAAAACAGAGGAATTATATTCTCCACTCAAAAATCAACCTAAAATTTGCTTTCTCTGCACCTTATTAATTGTCAGCAAGACAGTTATAAAAATTATTTATATTAAGTCTTTCCTTTTTACAATATTAAATTCTTAGATTACGCCAAAATTCATTTACGCTAGGAAGATTATTTCAAATCAGCTGATTTTAAACTGAGATAAAAAGGGCATTTCCCGGCCTTATAAAAGGAGGCTTTCTGAAAATACCAACACTGCTCAACCAGTTCTGGCAGAGAGTACCGAATGAAATATCCGGTTACTTTTTAGGGCCTGTTTTTAGCCACAATCACCCAAATTAGAAGTAAACATTGAAGCATAATTACCAGTATCCACCTAAAACAAAAAATTTGAAACGAAGAATAAAAGAAAACCCGCCGGAATAGCTCCTTATCCGCTACTTCCTATCCTACCCATTTTGTAATCAGCACAAGCCTGGCCTTAAAATTTTTCCGAAGAAATATCGAAAGAAGTATATCGGGCTTCCAGTAAATCTGGTGTTGGCAGCTATTATTATATAGTTGCATCCTAAAACTAATTACTTAGAACAAACAAAAAATTTAAATCTATGAATAATCATTTACCACCAAAAGGTAAAATTGGTAAAACGTTTTACCAGGCCCGAAGCCTTAGATATGTCTTCCTCCTTATTTCTTTGCTATGTATTTCCGGAATAGCTAACGCCCAGAACCAGATTACCGGCAAAGTTACCTCCGCGGGCAACGAAGCCCTGCCCGGGGTTACTGTTTTAGTAAAAGGCACCTCCAATGGTACTACTACCGATGTAAATGGCACCTATACGTTAAGTGCTCCCGGAACCAGTGGCACTCTGGTATTTTCTTTCATCGGTTATACCACCACCGAAAGAACCTTTTCCAGCCCCGGAACCATTAATGTAACTCTCCAAACCGATGCCAAAGCCCTCGAAGAAGTGGTGGTAATTGGTTATGGTACCCAACGGCGGTCAGACGTTACGGGTGCGGTATCTTCAGTTAAAGAAGCCGAGCTCCGGGAACGCCAGACACCTTCTTTGAATCAGGCCTTAGCCGGAAAAATGCCCGGGGTACAGGTAAATACCAATTCCGGGCGGCCGGGCGGCCGGACCAATATCCGGATCCGGGGTTTCAGTTCTATTAACACCTCTAATAATCCCTTGTATGTAATCGATGGCGTAATGATGCCCCAGGGTAACCTGGCGCAATCCAGCTCTCCGATAGATTACATCAACCCCAATGATATCGTATCCGTCGAAGTATTGAAAGATGCCTCCTCCACCGCCATTTACGGAGCCCGGGGCGCCAACGGGGTTATTATGGTAACCACCAAAAAAGGCCGCGCTGGGGAAGGACAGATTAGCTATAACGTAGATTTTAGCACCACAACTATTGGCCCCAACCGGCCAGAAGTACTCAACGCCAAAGAGTACCTGGCGGTAGAAGAGCTAGCCTGGCGCAATATGGAGAAATACGATCCAGCTGGCTGGGCTGCCGGCAAATGGGCATCCTTAAACCCGGCTATTAAGCGTAAAGATGCGAATTTGGTTGCAAAAGGCGTATTTGATGCGAACGGAAACCCGCTGCACGATACAGACTGGCTAAAAGAAACCACCCAGTCTAAACTCTCCCAGAATCACCAGTTAGGTTTTAGCGGTGGTAACGAGCGCACCACCTATTCTCTTTCGCTGGGTTACCGCGATGACCAGGGTTTTTTGATAAACTCTTACATGAAACGCTACTCCGGCCGGTTCACCATCGACGATCAAATTAAAAAATGGCTGAAAGTAGGCGGCACGCTTAGTTACAACAACCAGACCGAAAACTTGGTGGATATAAGTGATCAGGTGGCCCGCCAAATTGTAGAAGATTTTCCTTTCCTGCCGGTAAGATATCCGGACGGTTCATTTGCGAACAACCGGGATTATCCTAATGCCGAAGGCACCATGAGCTCGATGCACCGCCTGTATGGCCGCAAATACCTGTTGAATACCCAAACTTCTATTGGTAGTGTATATTCCAACATCCAGTTCGCCGAAGGGTTGGAAATGCGTACCGTTTTAGGCACCAATATACTTACCCAGGAAAACAACGAATCTACTACCCGCACCCTTGATATTGGCAACCGGGGAAATGCTGCCACCCGCAACCGAAAAGAAAGCTTCTGGTCGCTGGAAAATTACCTGACCTATAACAAAACGTTTGGTGAAATTCACTCTTTTACCGGCTTGTTAGGGTTATCCTGGCAAGAAACAAATATCTTTAGCATGGATGCTTCGGTACGGAACTTTGCTACTGATTATTTTGAGTTTAATAACTTGGGCGCTGGCAGCACGTCGCCGGCCGTAGGTTCAAACGCTGGCCGTTACGCTTATAACTC
>JAQBNV010000419.1 GCA_028288395.1 Adhaeribacter sp.
AAGTTACGTAGCGCATCTTCGCCGTAGTTCCAGGGTTCTTTGTACTGCGGATGTTCCATCCCAAACAAATGGGCAATGGGGCTGAGCAAGCCAAACTGACACCACCGGATGTACAGCTCCGGGTCGGCCACGTGTTCGAAACCGCCCATGCAATGCGCCCAGTTCCCTACCCCCGACAGGCCGATATTTAAACCGGCTTTGATCACCGGGGCAAAATATTGCCATTCGCTGGGCCAGTCGCCGGCAAAAATAAATGGATAACGCTGAATGCCGGCGTAGCCTTCGCGGGTGTGGTTCATGCCCCGCAGGTTGTTATACTGCTGAAATTTTTCGTAAGGCGCTTTGGCGTACACCAACGGAAAGATATTGTGCTTCCACGAAATATCTTCGCCGGTTGGCCCTATTTTATCACTTTCGTTGGCCAGGGCACCAAAAGCGCTGCCTTCGTCGGTTTTCAGGAACATGGCGCCCAGGTCAGCTATTCGCTTCACGCCATTCTGCCACCACCAATCTACCGCTTTCTGATCGAAGAAATTAACAAACTCACCGGCATTGCTGTCGGCCTCCGGATACACAAAACCCTTTTCACGCGCCTGATCCGGCAAGTTTAGCTTTTCGCCGTTGTCGAAACGAGGGCGCAGGTGCAGGCCTACCATTTTGTAGTTCAGGTCGTAAAGGGCATCAAACATCTCGGCCGGGTTCTTAAAGGTATCGCGCCACTCAAAAGAGGTTGCGCCTTTGCCGCCCACTTTGCCAAAAATGCGCCACGTAGAATCCAGGTGCAGCACATCGGCCGGAATGCCTAATTCCCGGAATTTGCGGCCCAGGTCAATTACATACTGGTCGGAAGTAAGTTCTTCGTAGCCCCAGGTACCGCCGCTGTACGTACCCACGTGCAGGCCCAGTGCGTACACGGGCAATAATGGGGATTTGCCAGTAAGGCTGGTATAACTATTCAGGAGTTGTGGAAACCGGGGGCCATAAATAAAATAATAATCCATTTCGCCACCCGCCGCCGAAAAGGCATACGTTTCGGGATCGGTCTGGCCCATATCCCACTCCGACGGGTATGCTGTATGAAAAAATATACCGTAACCCTTGGTACTCATAAAAAAAGGTACCGGCGCATAATTGGCTTCCAGCACGTTGTAAGCCCCCACGTGGTGGGGCAAACCAGTACCGCGGCCTACATTTAGTTTTAGTTTTTTATTTCGTTGATTTAAAAAGTCCATGCGCTCGCCAAAGCCAAAGAAGTGTTCATCGGGCTGCAGCATTTTTTTACCTGCCACCGCCTGGCCGTTGCGGGAGGCACTTTCGGGGGCATCAGCGGTCACTAACTGGCCATCGGCAGAATAAACTTCAATTCTAAATGGTTCTTTGGTTATCTTAATATTTAGTTTCGGGGTATTTACCTGGAAATGATCGCGCTGTTCGGCTACCTGTATCGGCACCGTTGCCCAGCGGTATTTTACTACCATGTAGGGCTCATTTTCAGCAAATTCGCGGGTCCAGCTGGTGCGCACCCGAAACATTTCGGGGGTACAGAAATCTATTCTTACATCGGCCTGGGTGGTGGAAAAAAACAATTCGTTGCCCTGACGCAGGAAACCCGACTGGTAATTACCAACCGGTGTCTGGCCCATCAGCGTAATGGTTGGTAACGAAATAAGCAGTATTAAAAATGCTTTAAGCATCCGCAGCATAGGTATAATTTAATGAGGTTCGTTTCCTGCCCAATATTACAGCGGGAAAACAAACCTTTAAGTTAAAGAAAGAATTAACTTCTTTCTGTTAACACACAGATAAAATGCAGAAAGATGAAAAAACAAATTTGGCTTATCTTTAAGCTTGGCAAATTATCTTTAAAACATGGTTTTACCGTTTTTCTCGTGCATACATACTAAGAGATAAAACGTATTCTTATTCAAAAATATTAAAAGCTAACAAGCTGAGAGCCTTACTTTTATTTACATAACTAAAGTTCTTCACTTATTTACATCCGGCATTATCTTTTCAATAGTTATGCGCCAACTTCCGCTTAGATTACCTTTTAGGTGCGAATTCTGAAGAAAATTTATTTCTTCACCACATACCAGTTATTTTGAATATCATGCGTCAGTTTATTCTTTTCAATAGAGGAAAACCCAGCTCTTTTTAAATATTCTTTTGTCATAGCTTCACCCCACATGGCTCCAAGGCCCTCACCATTCTGAGCGAGTGATACAGTCATGCAGTGCATACTAGATACCGTATAAAGAAAGGGACCTATCGGGTGATTTTTATCTTCTTCCAGATTACTGGTGCCACTAATGTCCTGCATCAGATAAATTCCATCCTGCTTTAAAGCCCGTTGTATTCCTTTTAAAACGTTTAAAGGTTTTCCTTGGTCATGGATGGCATCAAAGGTGGTAATAAGGTCATATTGCTCCACTGGCGCCGTGTCATGAAAATCAGACAAATCTTTAATAATAAATTCAACATTCTGCAATCCCAACTGAGATGTCTCCGCTTTAGCATTGAAAATGGCTTCCGATGATAAATCCATTCCGGTAAATTGCGATTGCGGGAACAGCAAAGCCAATTTATTAATGATTCTACCTGACCCGCAACCGACATCTAACATCTTAATACCAGCATTCAACTTATCGGTTAAACCCGGAACCAGGGGAAGAATGTGACTTTCCAGCGAAGACAATACCGATTGCCCACTATCTTCTGCCATAACCTCGTGAAAGCGATGGTACTTGGAATAAGGAACACCGCCTCCTTCCTGGAAACATTTAAGAATTTCGTCTTCTACTTCGCCCATTACCGCTGCATACTGCATGAATACACCAATATTGTCAGCCCCAGCCTGGCGGGTAAGAAAAGCAGCATGTTCCGCTGGCAGGCGGTAAGCTTTTGACTCAGCTTCATATTCGACTATTGCGCCAGTAACCAGGGCACAGAGCCATTCTCTTACATAACGTTCATTTAGGTTTGCCTGGCCGGCAATTTGTAGCGAGGTAGCAAAATCCATATGGCTCATGGTATCAAATAGCCCGGAACGATGCCCGATAGAGATCATAAAAGCCAGAGCCATCTTATTCAAGGTATCTAATAAAGTACCAGTAAAATTCTCTGCTTTCACCGCATCAAAGCTATATATTTCTTTCATGAGCAATAAATTAGTTTATAGCATTTGAGAAGGCATCCATGAGACAGAAATAAAACCAAGATTTGTCCAGAAAAGTACACTGGGCTAATATTTAGAGCATGGAAGGTCTTTTCTGTTTCTAAATATTTTAGCTTGCCTTTAGCGGGAATATTTTTTAAGGAATGGCTATCCGCGATACGGTAAAGGGCAACACCGGATTTCCCGTGCTGCGCCGGTTTAACTGGCCGTTAACCACTAAGAAATAATCTCCGGCTTTATCCATGGTTGTATTGAATAATAAGTTAGCGCCGAAGCCACTGCCCACGCTCCCTTGCGTATATTCAGCATTAAGTGTTACCGGAAATATTTGGTTAGTAGCATTACGGGAAACATACAATACATTACCAATTAAATAAAGACCATCGCCGGCGGTAACGGGTGTGTCCAGAGCTATTTCGGTAATAGCTTTGGTAGCTTTATCGATGCGGTATAGCTTTCCCGAACTAGAAACCACTATAATTAAATATTTATTATCTGCTGTATTTACAATACCATTGGCATTGGTACCACTTACATAAGGTATTTGGGCATTAGTAAAGGAGAGCCATTCTTCCAGGTCTCCGGGTTGGGCTGCGGTAATACTGGTACGGTAAATCTTTCTTACCTGTGAATCGGTGAAATAAATATGCGTATTGTCGTAAATACCATCGTTGATAAAGCCGGAGCCAAATAAGGCTTTGGTATCCCAGCTTTTAAGCAGCATCCCATTTATATCCAGTACCTGAATGGTATTACTGGCTCCGCCGCACACCCATAGCCGGTCCATTTTATCAAGTTTTAAACCCGTAGCTGCAGCCCGGTTTTGTTGGCTGCTAGTAGCAAAAATCAGGCACTTTCTTTACCGGCAGTGTTACTAACGGTGATATCTTAAGAGTGAATGTAGAGAACGGCGAGGCCACTCTTTTTGC
>JAQBNV010000461.1 GCA_028288395.1 Adhaeribacter sp.
CAACGACTGACCGGTTTGCTTTTTTAAAATATATACTTAAATAACCCCCGGAGTAATTAAGCCGGGCCGCTAACTGCTCGATGCGTAAGCGTTCGGGCCGTAAAATATGCCCGCGAATGTAAATAAGCTAATCCCGGATGAGCTGGGGCTTTTGGGTTTCGGGCAGCCGGAGGTCTGCTCCCGTACGAGGTTGCGAGCCAGAATACCCAAAATAGCTTTCATAATGCCATTTAGTACCAACTCGTAAGAATCCGCTACGCGGTGGCTGTATTCGTGCAGCAGCACCGTTAGTAAATGATCCAATCTGTTGGTCATCTTCGCGGGTGATAAGGCTTCCGCCGGCCTGGTGAGTTGTGTGGAGTAAAAACCTGATGGCTCCCCGCGACCAACCGGCTGACTTGAGCGGTGTCTTGTCCTGGATAAAGACTTTGGTAAACCGGATATAACAAAAAGTAGTGGGCTGGTGAATTTCGAAATAATGGTAATCTTCCGGCCCGAGTAGAAATACATCGCCAGCCCCGTAAGCAAAAATATTGCCGTTGATGCTGTGGTGGCTCTACCTGCTGTAAATAAAAATAATTTCGAAATAGCTGTGCTTATGCCCCGGGTGCGGCCACTGCTCGGTGGTGAACAAGTATATAGTAAAGGGATCGTACTGGAGGTGGCGCCGCATGTCCGGAATTTACTAAAGATTAACCGATTTATACGGCCAACCCGGTATTTTGGCTATAAGCTGCGGGCCGGTTTAGGCGTAATAAATATTAACCGGGTAAATACTGATGATTTACTATTTGCCCGGTTAATATTTATTGCGCTCTTGTGCAGGCCTATATTTGTAATCTGATGTTGTAACCGGGGCACCAAAGCAAATTGGTTTTACCATGATACCACCAAACTCCCCGTAATATTTTCTACCACAAAATGTTTTCCCAATTTCGGATCGCCTTCCTTAAAAGCTATTTTACCTTTCTTCCACGGGTAATCTGTATTCAGGTAGGCGTTAAAATCGGCAGCCGTTGTTTTATCATCGGCGTATATCCGGACGGTAGCATTCTGAAGGCCATTTACCCGGTACCTTTTAGAGATGCCTAGCTCGCCGGAATGCAGTTCCTTACAGGAAATCAATCCATCTTTTTGCTCCACAAATATCCGCGATTCCCGGTTCCAGGAGGTAGGCATGGGGTAGGTGGAATGGCTATTTTTCAGCCTGGTTTCCAGGCCCAGCAGCAACGGCGCCCCCTGCGGTAATTTAAAATGATTGGTAATGGTACTGTGGGGGTTATAGCCGGAGAAAACAAAGGCATTATTGCTCCTCGAAACCGTAAGCACCGGGTTTTTTACCGCTGGATTATCTTTTTCAATGGTAAAGTTCAGGCCGAATTCTGCTAATACATACCGCAGCAAAAGCGGGCCGGTAAACCATTCCGAAGGGTTGTCGGGGGTAAGCAGTTTGCCGCCGGTAAATTTACTCGAATTCGTGCCGCGCACGTATACGACTTTTCCACCCTGCCAGGCCGGCAATTCCCGCACCCATACGGCGTCCCGGGTCTGGCCCGTTTGGGACATTTGGGCTAAGACCTTCGTGTTTTTATCTTCTGGGTTTTCTACGGTAGTGGCGATGCCGCCGCCGGAAAACAGAGCCTGGTGCTGAATATTTTCGGGATACGAGGTAGCCATTTTATCGCCGGGATAGGACGAAGCAAGAGTGAATTTTCCTTCCAGTGACGTAGTATTCTTCAGATTGAGCAAATCCCGGAAAGCTTTTCCGGCATGACCGGCGGGCCCGTAGATAATGAGCTTGCCGCCACCTTCTACAAATTTTATCAAGGCCTTTTCCTGGGCCGATTTGGGATCCGGAATAATGGTAACCAGCACGGATTCTTTAAAAAAGGCCGGCTTGTCGCGGATTACCGATTGGAAGGAACCGGTGGAAATAACGGTATTCAGGGGCAAACCATTGTTAATAGCCTGTCGGATTAGCCAGTCGCCGTAATATATTTCTGGCAGCCGGTCTTTGTATTTATAAGCCCAATCATGATATTCGTCGAATGGGTAAACCCAAACCAGCGGACCCGGCGCCGTGGGAGCATCATAACGGGCTTTGAGAATATGCGGGGTTACTTCGTCCGGCACCTGGGTGGGCATGTTGCCGTAAGAATCATCAATGGTCAGAAAACTTAAGTGGGAGGGATTTTTTACTTCTCCTTTTTTATTAATTCGGGCCACCGACAGGGGCAAATAAATGTCGTGCGGTTCGCGGCCGTAACGATCCAGCCAGGGGCTGTTCAGCCACCAGGGGTCGTGGGTATAAAACCGGAACAGGTAACGTTCGTCGGGCAGCTCGGCCATCCGCGACATGTAGCCGGCCATTTCCAAACCAAAGTCTCCATCTAAAGCAGCCCACGGAGAGTTTGGCGGCGGCAATATATTTTTGTCTTTATAAATTGATCTTAAATCCACGCCATCCCGGGCCAGGTCGGCACCCGTAGAGAGGTTGGTGCCCCTGGTTTGAATCTGAATATCAGGGCATTCGGCCCGGAAAAACTTCCAGAAATCACCTGTTTTGTTTTTGGTAGCGGTTAGCTTTTTCTGGTCGAATTGCTTGCCATCAAAAATAGCGCCGGTAGAAGACCAGCCTTCCACCCCAAAGCCAAAACCGTTGCTGAGCCATAAAAAGTCGAAGCCCATATCCCGCAGGAAGTGCTTACTTTGGCGCCCCAGGAAGGTGCCAAAAGGGGTATTGGCCGGAATGCCTTTGGGAAAACCGGCATACGATTCGCTGTCGGCGTTTAAAATAGCATAACAACTAACCATGCTGTTATGGCCCATGGCGCTTCCTCCCAGAATTTCCCGGTGTTTTTTATATTTAAAGTCTGATTTGGCAAATTCCGGACCTGGATCAAAGGTCTCGCCGACCCTGATATGCTTTCCTGTTACTATTTTGCCTTCTTCTTTTAAGGTTTGAACAATAAACTTTAAATCGCCGTACGTGAACTCCGGCGGATTTTCTAGATATAAATAGGCCCGTTCGTGGATAGATAATTCTTGTGGTCCGGCATTAACTTCATGCTTGGTATTGGGATTGCCCATGTAGCGGGACCACTCCAGGGGCTGGGACATCTGGCCCTTGTAATCCAGAATCTCGGAACCATCACTTGTCCAAAGCATTATCGATACGGTATCGGTATGGCGCAGTAAGGAATGCCATTGCGTAAAAATTTCCTTAGCCACCGCTCTGATATAAGCCTTATCGTTCTTTTTAAAAGGTTTCAGGGATACTTCCAGGGTAATATTCTGGAAAGGTTCGCCACTGAGCGTTGAAAGGGTGTTTTGCGCCTTTACCTGGAGTGGCCCGCCTAGCTGCCACAAAATAATTAATGCTACTGTTAATTTTATTTTCATTTCGAAAGGGTTGTGCCGGAACGGTTCAAAATTCAGGATTCTGCTTTAAGGTTGTGGTATGGTAGTTTTAACTCCGGCTTTAAATAGGGATACTATTATGAATAAAAATTTTTGTAATGACTCTTAGCAATTAGCAGCTCATTGAAAATTTTCTTTTGAGTCGCAATGTTTTTTTTATTTTTTGTTTCCTTGGCTAGGAAAATAGGCCATAATTGATAATGAAAGAACACCCCATTCCTGACTTTCCCTGAACACATTAGACCAAGATTATAGCACTGACAGTACCTTTAATAACCTGAAGTTATGGAAGAATGAGCACTAGTTATAAAAGATCATACCCTGAAGAAAATCAGCGGGAGATTAGAATAAGTAAAAAGTGCTCAATGATGAAAATAAATTAAGGAAAAAACAAAAATTTAGTAAAATAACCGAAAGGATATAGTTGGTCTCATTTTTTTTCCTTCGAAAGATAAATGATTTAGAGATAGCAGGTATCGATTGAGGGTTTTAAAATGTCTGATTGATGCTATATATTAGGCAGTAAATATATTTTTTATTTTACTATAAGTAGATTTTTGCTGCAACATTTTTGTCTTTTGGTCTAAACGTAAGCGCTATGGCAGGCGTTTTTTTCTTCCGGAAAAGAAAAATAAACGAATTAGATTTAATACAATGATAATCTCTCAAATATCCTTTTATCTCAAATTAGAATAAGTTTGTGTTAAAATTATTTAAAGAAGGCTTTAATACATTAGAAAAATGGGAATGTCTAAAGTTAAATCCCCTTTGTTGGATTTTAAAAATATCTTTATATTGGCTTTTAGAACTTCTCCGGTGCATTCCCCTGCTGAGTCTTTTTTAATTACTTAACCCCACATGATAGCCAGACTAGCTAGTTTTACAGATGAGCAATTGCTGTTATTCTTGAAAGAGAATAATGAGAATGCCTTCGACGAAATCTATAACCGTTACTGGGCCAAATTATTTAGTCAGGCTTATAAAAGATTAGCCAACAAGGAAACAACCGAAGAACTGCTGCAGGATTTGTTTACCAAGCTCTGGCTCAACCGGCACCAAATTAATATAACCAGTTCGCTGGGCGCCTATTTATCGGGCTCCATTAAATATTTGGTTTTAAATCAGATAGAAAAAGAAGGCGTACGCCAGCGGTTTGCGGTAGCGCATAAGCAATCGTTGGTTACCCACCATAACTTAACCGAAGAAACCATTATTTCGCAGGAGTTAGAAGGGCTGGTGGCACAGGAAGTAGAAAAATTGTCGCCTAAATGTAAATCCGTATTTGTGTTAAGCCGCTTTGACCAGTACTCTAATAAAGATATTGCGCAGAGATTAAATATTTCTGAGAAAACCGTCGAGAACCATATTGCCAAGGCCATTAAACTTTTAAAATCGAACCTGAAAGAATCGCTTGCAGCCGTAATTATTCTCCTTAATGCCTTGGTCTAGCACAATTGCTTCCGCTAAAGGAATCCGTCCTTTACCCAATATTTCTTCGCTTTCGTTAAAGCTGCTTTTAAAAATATATTTAAATTATTTAATAATGGCGTAGGGGGTAAGGGCTACTTACCTGACATACCTATAGACGCGCTTGCTCGCGGCACTTACATCCGGGCATGAAAAAAGATATTTCTAACGAACTTATTAAAAAGTATTTAGCGGGAAATTGCACTCAGACAGAAAAGGAATTAGTAGACGAATGGTTTGCCAGCTTTGAGCAGGCAGCAGATCTTATCAGCGATTTACCGGAACAAAAGCAGGAACAACTAAAAAGTAACCTGTTAAGCCAGATAAAAAGCAATATTCAGGAAGCTGAAAATAAGGCCATGCCGGCTGCCGGAACAAAAAGCTTACAGTTTTCCGCAATAGAAAGATCTGGTTCTTTTACCTTTTATGCCGCTAGAATTGCCGCTGTATTGGTATTAGCCTGCGGCTTAGGGCTGATTGGTTATAAATACTGGACCCAACCCAGATATAATAAAGACCTTAATGCTACAGTCGTTTTTAGCAACCCCGATAAGCTGGTAAAAAAAATATTGCTGCCGGATGGCAGCAAGGTATGGCTGCAGGAAAACAGCAGCTTGGCGTTAGCCAACAGCTTTGGCGCTACCAGGCGAATGGTAACCTTAACGGGCGAAGCTTTTTTTGATGTAGCAAAAGATAAAACCCGGCCTTTTGAAATTAAAACCAGTGGGGTAACTACCCGCGTATTGGGCACCAGTTTTAATATTAAGGCTTACGAAAACGGTAAAACGGTAGAAATAGCGGTTGTGACGGGTAAAGTTTCGGTGCTCAGAACCGAAAGTGGAAAAACCGAATCGGCATTATCGGGGCGGGCTGCAAACGAAAAGGCCGCCGTGGTTTTAATGCCTAATCAGAAAGTGACCTTTATAAAAACTACGCAACACCTGGTTAAAAAAGAGATCCCGGCCAGTGGGCGTAAAACAATATTTTCACAAGCTTCTCTTGTATTTGAAAATACGCCTATCCAGCAAGCCATCCAAATGCTTAATACTAAATTTAATACCGACATTAAGCTGGCCAACGATGATATTAATAACTGTACGATTTACGGTGTTTTTACCGACCAGAATCTACCGGAAATTTTAGAAGTAATCTGTAAATCGATTGAGGCAGAATACCAATTATACAAAGAAGAAATAATTATTACCGGCGCAGGCTGCCCCCTAAATCAACCCTTACCCTAAAGAAAAACACAATGGAAAAATAACTACACCCCAACTTTTCTGAAAAAGAATAGGAGTGTTGCGACCACCCCTATTCTTTTAAACCCAGCTTCTTAGCACTATCTCCTAAGATAGACTAGGCTCCTTTTGTCTTATTTTTCACGAAAACAAAACACACAAATTTATGAACATTAACCTGAATTCCTATCTGGATATTGGTGAAATCATGAAGGTAACCCTTACGCAATTACTAGCAATTGTTTTATTTGCCAGCCTCGTACAGGCCAGCGATATAAAAGCACAGGCTATTTTAAATAAAACGGTTAGCTTGAATATTTCTAACACCAGCTTAAGCACAGTTTTAACCCAAATAGAAAAGCAGACCGCCGTAAAATTTGTTTACAGTAAGGAGTTTATTAAGAGCGATAAATTAGTATCGATTAAGACGACTAATAAACATCTAAGTAAGGTCCTGAACGAATTATTCCGGCCGCTGGATATTACCTATGAAGTGGTAAACGGCCAGATTTCCCTTCGCCGGAAACGGCCCCTGGCGGCTACTTCCGAAGTTACCGATCCCATCAATATTCAAACGCCGGCAGCCGTTGATTTTACCGTAACCGGTCAGGTTACGGCCCCCAACGGCGATGCTTTGCCGGGTGTAACTGTAGTGGTTAAGGGTACCTCTACCGGAACTACTACCAACCCGGATGGTAGTTATACTTTATCGGTTAATGATGGCAATAACATTCTTGTTTTCTCTTTTATTGGTTTTGTAACCAAAGAGGTGGAGATAAAAAACCAGGCTACTTTAAACGTTACGCTGGCAGAAGATAGCAAGAGTTTGAATGAAGTGGTAGTGGTAGCCTACGGCATTCAAAAGAAAGCAACGCTAACAGGTGCAGTGGCCGCCATCAACACCAAAGAAATTAAACAAAGCCCGGCCGCCAATTTAGCGGTTACTTTAACGGGGCGGTTGCCCGGTCTTTTTGCCCAGCAAACTTCTGGTGAGCCCGGCCGGGACGCCACCTTGTTGTTTATGCGGGGACGGGGCACCCTCAACGGATCTTCCCCGCTCATTCTGGTAGATGGTGTGGAACGGGAATTGACATCCATCGACCCCAACGAAGTAGAAACAGTTTCGATATTAAAAGATGCCTCTTCCACCGCTTTATTCGGGGTAAGGGGAGCAAACGGGGTAATATTGGTTACTACCAAAAGAGGTACCGAAATCACGCCCTCCATCGGGTTATCCATCGAAACGGGCGTACAGTCTTTTACGCGCCGGCCATCCAGTCTGGATTCTTACGAGTGGGCCCAATTAAAAAACCAGGCCTGGAAGAATGATTTCCCCAAACCCGCTGCTAACAATTTTGCTCCTTACTCAGATTATGCTCTGGAACGTTACCGGTTACAGGATGATCCGGAAGTTTACTCAAATAACGATTGGGCAGACATTCTCATGAAAAAATGGGTGCCGCAAACCCGTTACAACCTTAATTTAAATGGCAAAGGCGCGAATGTAGCTTACTTCGTGAATGTTGGTTTTCTGAACCAAAGTGGGCAGTGGAATATTGATCCGAGTGTTACTGAATATAACCCTTCGCAATTTATGAAGCGGTATAACTTCCGGTCGAATATTGATGCGACCCTGAATAAACCGGGGACCCTGAAGACCTTTTTAAACGCTTCGGGGAGTTTTGAGAGTGTAAACGGTCCTTTTGTAGATGCGCGTTACAACAATACTACCGCCACCGGCGAAATTATCAACCGGATTCTGAATACCTGGCCTTCGGTCCAACCCGGGCCCTTAACCCCCGGTGGCGAAATATTAGTGGGAGGTGGTAATTACGGCGAATCGCCCTGGGGTTACATAAACCGGACAGGTTACCGCAAAGAAAGCAGAAGCAATATTACCGCCAGTTGGGGCCTGGAACAAGATTTCAGTTTCTTAACCAAAGGATTATCTTCTAAGGTAATGCTTTCTTTTGATACCCGTTCTATCCATAACCTGAATGCCAGCCGGCAATATCAGTTTTGGGTACAGGTGATTGATCCAAATTCTAAAACCCCTGACGGCAAAGATTTAGTTACTTACCAAAGAACCCGTACCGATTTCGATAACACCCCCTTGAACACCAGTATTTCGGCCTCCTTTCAATCTTTCTACGATATACAGTTTCACACCAATTACAACCGCACGTTCGCCGAAAAGCATACCATAACGGGTTTAATACTGGCTCAGCAACAATCTTTGATCAAACCCTCCGATGCCCTGCCTTTTAATGTGAGAGGCTTAGCTACGCGGTTAAATTATTCTTACGATGACCGTTATATTGCCGAATTCAACGCCGGGTATAATGGTTCGGAGCAATTCGCCAAAGGCCGGCGTTATGGCTTCTTCCCTTCCTTTTCCGGCGGATGGAATGTCCACAACGAAAGCTTCCTGAAGGATTATGCCAATACAGTTCATCTTTTAAAATTACGCGGATCGTACGGAACAGTTGGGGGTGACCAGTTAGGCAGCCGACGGTTCTTGTATTTAGATGAAATCAGCCGGGGCGGTGGCAGTTATTCCGGTACTTTAGGCCGGGGCGCTAACATCAACGAATCTTTCTTCGGAAACCCCAACATTCAATGGGAAGTCGCCAAAAAAACAAACCTCGGACTTGAATTTGGATTATTTAACCAGTTTACCCTTACCACCGATTTCTTCAAAGAAAGAAGAGACAATGTGTTGATTTACCGGGGTTCTATTCCGCTTCTGATTGGTGTACCGGCCTCAACGCTGGCACCATCAAACATCGGCATCATTGAAAACAAAGGGTATGAAATCGCATTAGATTACAGTAAAGTATTCCACCAAAATTTCTCTATCCTGTCTAAGCTCAATTTTAACTATGCGAATAACAAAATTCTTTTCAATGATGAGGTTTTGTTAGATGAGGGTTATGCTTATCGTTACCGCTCAACCGGGTACCAGATTGGGCAGCAATGGGGATATAATTCGCTTGGCTTTTTTAACAGCCAGGAAGAAATTGATGCTTATGGTGTTACTTACCAAGGCAGAGCGTCCAGACCCGGTGATTTAAAGTTCGAAGATTTAAACGGCGACAAAGTAATTAATGATAAGGATGTAATGCCCATTGGCGGGTCTAATGTTCCCCTGTATAATTGGGGTGCCGCCGGTAACGTCATATTCAAAAACTTCGACCTGTCGGTTTTGTTCCAGGGGGCATTTAAAGTGTCCGCACAGCTAATCCCTTCGGAAATAAACGATTTTATCCAAAGGCACAGGTATGCCTGGACCCCCGAAAGAGCGGCGGCAGGCGCTGAAATTCTGTATCCGGCCTTAAGCTTATCTCAATCGGCTAGTGCCAACAACAATAGTTATTTTAATGAAAACAAATCCTTCGTAAGACTGAAAAATGTAGAAGTGGGTTATTTTTTACCAGCTACCTTAACCAATAAAGTAGGGATTAAAAGCCTAAGGGTGTATTTAAACGGGCTTAATTTAATTACCTGGGATAAATTAGCCCAGAAGGATTGGGATCCGGAGTTAAGTGGCCCTAATTCCTTCCCGGTTTACCGGGTGGTAAATGCAGGCGTTAACGTTAAATTTTAATCTGATTTAGGAAAACGAAAATGAGATATTCAAAATTATTAATATTTGGCGTGTTATTTTTTGTGGCGTCGTCTTGCAATAAAGACCCGCTTGATATTACGCCTGACGGCCGGATGACCCTGAA
This sequence comes from Adhaeribacter sp., assembly GCA_028288395.1. Taxonomy (GTDB): domain Bacteria; phylum Bacteroidota; class Bacteroidia; order Cytophagales; family Hymenobacteraceae; genus Adhaeribacter. The sequence continues at coordinate 9,857 of JAQBNV010000461.1, forward strand.
AGAGGCTTTTAGTACCCAGGAATTAACAGAAGCCTATTTAAATTCTACCTACGAAAGAATGCGCAAGCATGGGGTTAATTACCATTATTACACGTTCCTGTCGGCCTTCGGCGATGACTCGCACGAGAGTAATTTTCCCAGTCAGGATTTTCCGGTGTCTAAGTATATCAACGGCAACATCAGCGCGGCATCTAATCCTTTAGATAACGAAGGGAGTGCTACCTTATCCTATACCGATAGAAGCTGGTACGAAAGAGCCTGGGTGGGCGTTAGAAGAGCCAATGTGTTTCTGACGAATATAAACGAAACCAATGTTCCGGAGGCCGGACACAGAGGCCGGTTAACCGCCGAGGCTAAAGTATTAAGAGCGCTCTTTTATCTCGATTTATTAAAAAATTACGGCCCGATGCCCATCATAAAAGAGGACATTACTTTAAAAGCAGATTTTTCGGATATTACCCGGAATACCTACGCCGAAGTAACCCAATTTATTGTAAAGGATTGCGACGAAGCCCTGGCCGAGCCTAATTTGCCTTACCGGGTAACCTCGGAAGCAGAACGCGGACGCATGACCAAAGCTGTTGCTTTTGCCATTAAATCGCAGGTATTACTGTTTAATGCCAGCCCGCAATGGAATGCCGAAAACGAGGTAGCGAAATGGCAAGCTTCGGCCACGGCCTCTAAACAAGCTTTGGAAACTTTAACCAGCAATGGTTTTCAGCTTGCCCCTAATTACGAAAATTATTTTATAACCAAACCCGACCTGGCTAATAGCCCCAACGACAAAGAAACCCTTTTCGAAATAACCGATTGGGGTTATGCAGGCCAGACTTACCGCCGGTTTGGGAATATTTTATTTCTCATGCACATGATTCCGGATTTTGGCCCCGAAAAAGCTGGCAACTGTCCTTCGCAGGAGTTGGTTGATACCTACGAGATGAAAGATGGCACTATTCCTATTACGGGGTACAAAGATGAAGAACACCTGCAACCCATTATCAATGCTGCTTCCGGCTACGATGACCAAAATCCTTATGTAAACCGGGACCCCAGGTTTTATGCGACGGTTTGGTATAATGGCGCTTATTATGGTAATATCAAGGGCCTTGAAACGCGAATAGAATCCTTTAAAGGCGGTAAACACGGGATATCCGGTATAAAACAAAGAACGCCTACCGGCTATTATATGCGCAAGTTTGTAGACCCTAAAGTCCGTTCCGCCGCCGAAGGTACAGCCACCTATAAACTTTTCCGGTTAGCCGAAATATATCTGAACCTGGCCGAATCGGAAAATGAAGTAAACGGACCAACCACCGTGGCCTACAATGCTGTTAATGCCGTGCGCGCCCGGGCCGGTATGCCTAACTTCCCGGTGGGTCTTAGCAAAAGTGAGTTCCGGGAAAGATTAAGACGCGAAAGACGCGTGGAGTTTGCGCTCGAAGAAAATCGCTTTTACGATATGCGCCGGTGGAAAATATTAAAGGATGTGGGTAAAATAACAACTGGCATGGAATGGACCCGCTTAAGCAGCGGTAAGTTAACTAGCCAGCGGATTGTTACCATCAGAAGAAGGTCCTGGGAAGATAAATATTTGCTTTTTCCTATTCCTTTGAGAGAAACGATTAAAATGGCCGGCCTGACCCAAAATGCTGGTTGGGAATAAAATAATCCTAAATGCCGGTGGTTTTCTTACTCTAAAACCACCGGCATCTATCGCCAGAATGGTAATGATTAGGCTCGTGCTGCTCCCTTATAATTAAATATTTTTTAATCAGACATTCCTTTAAATTAATAATGAAGACATTTAAAAATAAAGTAACGGCTGGCATCATCCTGTCTGCGGTTCTTTCATTTTTTGCTGGTACCCAGATAGCTAATGCGCAGAAGTTTGTATTGCCGGTGCTTCCGGATACCCAGGTAGAAGTGCGGGCCAAGCCCGAAATGTTTTACAGCCAGTTGAATTGGCTGGTTCAGAAGAAAGATTCTTTAAAGCTGCCTATGGTGCTGCACGTAGGCGATATTGTTGATTTTGACAATGTTTCGCATTACGAAACAGCCAGTAAAGGCTTTAAAATATTGGACAGCGCCCAGGTAGGGTATGCCCTGGCCGTAGGTAACCACGATACCGAGGCCGTAGGTGAAAACAGTGGCAGCGCGGCCCCGGGAAATGTTAACCAGAATTTACGCAAAACCACCAAGTTTAACTCGTACTTTCCGGTCAGTAGGTTTACCATGCAAAAAGGCCGGTACGAAGAAAACAAAAGCGATAACGCCTACTATACTTTTAAAGCCGGTAAATTAAAATGGCTGGTGTTAACGCTGGAGTTCTGCGCCCGCCAGGGTCCGGTAGATTGGGCAAATAAAGTGATTGCGGCCAATTCCAAACATAACGTAATTATATTAACCCATTTTCACCTGACCTCAAAAGGAGAAATTAACCAAACAAACGCCGGCTACGGCGACTTAACCACCCAGGCCATTTACGACAAGATGATCCGGAAGCATAAAAACGTGCGGATGGTTTTAAGCGGACACGTAGTAACCTCGGCCACCCGCGTAGACAAGGGTGAACACGGGAATAATATTTATCAGATATTACAGAATTATCAATCCCTGGATTCGGGTGGGGGTTACATCCGGCTTTTGGAAATAGATCGCAAAGCCAAAACCATTTCGGGAAAGATGTATTCGCCTTACTATAAAACCGAGAAAGACGATGCTTCTAAATTCACCTTTACGGATGTAGACTTTTTAGGCAAAAAATAACGCCGGGAAAGCAGTCTTTTAAATCCAGCTTTATTAATATTTTTCATTCTGATGACTTACTCAACGCCAGGCCTGGTGCGCGCATTTTTTATTTTAATCGTTGCCGTTTTCAGCCTGGTGAGCGCTGTAACCCAGGCGCAAAAAAGAAGTGCGCCGCCCATCCAGGTGGGAGCTTATTATTTCGACGGCTGGACCGGGCAAACCCCTATGCACATGCCCCGGGCCCTGATAGACAGCTTCCCCGAAAGAGAACCGGTATGGGGCTGGCTGACGAGTTCGCCAAAGGTGTTGCACAACCAGATAGATGCGGCGGCGGATGCCGGTTTATCTTTCTTCAGTTTTTGCTGGTATTATTCTACTAATAAGCAGGGCGCTGTAGTGGATGATCCCAAAAATCATGCGTTAAGCCTGTATTTAAAAGCAGCGAATAAAGATCGCCTTAAGTTTTGCCTGCTGGTAGCCAATCACCAGGGGCATTATGTGGGCCCGGCCGATTGGGCCAAGGTCTCGAAAGCCTGGTTGCAATTATTTAAAAAGCCTACGCACCTACAGGTAAATGGCCGCCCGCTCCTGATTTTTTTCAGTGCCAGCACCCTGGTAAGCCAGTTTGGAAGTACGCAGGCGGTCCGGCAGGCTTTTGATAGTTTGCGGATGGCAGCCGTAAAAGCCGGGCTTGCCGGCGTAACCATTGCGGCTTGCGCCTCGCCTAATTCGGATTCCTTCCGACTGGCCCAGGATTGTGGTTTCGACCTGCTCACGGGTTACAATTATCATTCAGCCGGCTTCAAGCCCTCAATAATCGAAACGCCCATTGATAGCATGGCCGTGGCCAGTCGCCGGATATGGGACCAATTTAAGGTAGCGCCGGTTCCATATATTCCTACCGTAACGCTAAATTGGGATCCCCGACCCTGGGCAAACCTGAATAAGGCGCATCGCAACGCGCCACGTTACGTTGGCTTTTCTTCTAATTCGGTGTATAAAGATGTGCAGATGGCCCGCCAATGGATTGAAACCAACCCCGGCAAAACGCCAAAAGAAAAAATTGCCCTCTTGTACGCCTGGAACGAATACGGAGAAGGTGCCTGGCTGACCCCGACCCGGAACGGCAAGGACAATCCGCTGACAGGCGTAAAAAAAGCCCTAAAACGTTAAAATATTGATGCCCAAAATGATTAAACTCGTTTACTTTCGCAAATCAAATTCCAGGGGGCCGGCTGCCTGAAGCTGCCGGCTTAACCAGATAAATAATGCTTGTAAGTTCTATTAAACCAATACCAACTAAATAACTTTACCCATGCGCCACTTTTTCTTTGCCCTGTTCCTTGCCCTGATTAGTTTCCCCGCCTTTGCCCAGAAAATTAAAGATACGAGCAGTTTACGCGTAATGTCTTATAATATCCGGTACCTGAAT
>JAQBNV010000464.1 GCA_028288395.1 Adhaeribacter sp.
GAGGGTAATCGGCAAATCCCGCCCCCCCTTCACCGGTCGTATGGTATAAAGCTTTGGCAAACGCATCTAATACGCTACAAACATGCTCCACTTCTAATTAAGGTGCTGATTCAATTCGGAATGAAAGAAAAGATCAGGCACTTTTTTTAACCTTAAGAAAATCGTCAGCTATTGCTTTTCACTGGCTGCCAAATAATACCAAATTGCCCAAACTATATTCCATCTAAAAAATACAGGAAAGATGGCCTTGTAAGCTTTTAAATAAAGCTGTTAATTAGCTATGGAAGGATGTAAATGAAGTATAATATAAGATCTAGTAACAAATAAGAATGGATGATAAAAAAAGAAGGAAACTTTATTTTAATTATGTATGTATATACATTAAATGTACATACATTTGCATGGTGAACTTTAATAGAACTTAAAATAAATATTTCAAACAAATAAAAATTAAAGTTATGGCAAATATGAAATGGGTAGCAGACCCCATGCACAGTGAAGTTCAGTTTAAAGTAAAGCACTTAATGATTACCACTGTAACCGGGTACTTTCAAAAATTTAATGTAGAAGCTGAAACAGCGGATGATTCTTTTAACAGCGCCAGCAGTGTAGAATTCACCGCTGATGTAAATTCAATCAGTACCAATAATGAGCAACGTGATACGCATTTAAAATCAGCTGATTTTTTTGATGCGGAAAACCACGGCGAAATTCGGTTTGTAGCTACTAATTATGAAAACCCAGGTGGTAACGATTACAAGTTGCACGGGAACTTAACTATCAGGAATATAACCAAACCCGTTACTGTTAACGTTGATTTTGGCGGTATTGTGGTAGACCCCTATGGGCAGACCAAAGCCGGATTTACCCTCTCGGGCAAAATCAGTCGCAAAGAGTTTGGCTTAACCTGGAATGCCGTTACCGAAGCCGGTAACGTGTGGTAAGCGATGAAATTAAACTAAACGCCGAGATTCAGCTGGTAAAACAAGGTTAAAACTTGTTAGTAAAGGCTAATGGCTTGTTCTAGCCGGTTTAGTTCCGTAAGAAATAGTGTCAGTCATATATGCTTACCTAATTGTGCCCGTATAATATTCCGTTTAAACCATTTACCATCAGTGTATGAAATGTGAATTATATAAACCCGCAGCTAGAGGATTGAAAGACCAGGGATGGTTAAAGAGTAATTTTGTCTTTAGCTTTTCCAGCCATTACGACCCGGTTAGGTCCGGGTTTGGCCTATTGCGGGTCTTTAATGATGATTTGGTGCAGCCGGAAAATGGTTTTGGTTTGCATGCGCACGCCAATATGGAGATTATTTCGGTGATGCTGTCCGGGTCGATGAACCATATCGATTACTTAGGTTACAAAGAAGTAGTGCATAAAGATTGGGTACAAATTATGAGTGCCGGCACCGGCTTACGCCACGAAGAGTACAATGTGGGTCAGGAGGACGTTAATTTTCTGCAGCTCTGGATAGAACCCAAGCTACAGAATATTACCCCCCGTTACCAGCGACGGTTCTTTCCGGAAGAAAAGCGCTTAAATAAGTTAGTGACCATCGTCAGCAACGAAGAAGGCCAAAGCCATTGCTGGATCAACCAAAACGCCCGGCTTTCGCTGGGCTACTTCGAACCCGGCCAGCCACTTACTTATTCCTTTAATCCGCTTAACAAAGCTGTTTTTATTTTTAACATCAGTGGCACTTTTGGGGTAGCGGACCAGACGCTGAAGCCGCGCGACGGGCTGTGCATCTGGGATACAGACCAGCTTCAATTCGATTTTTCAACCGAAAGTAAATTCCTCCTGATTGAGGTACCCGTTAATCACTAATTATACCATGGAAAACAGAATATTAGGCCTGCATCATATCACGGCGATAGCCGGACTAGCCAAACAGAATTTAGATTTTTATACCAAAACCCTGGGACTGCGCCTCCTCAAAAAAACGGTAAACTTCGACGACCCGGGTACTTACCATTTATATTATGGCGATGAAAGAGGCAGCGCTGGTACCATCCTGACATTTTTCCCTTACGAAGGGGCGCGCAGAGGCAGCGCGGGCACAGGCATGGCTACCAATATTGCTTATGCAGTGCCGGCTGATAGCTTCGATTTCTGGATGGATCGTTTTGAAAAACATAAGGTCATTTATAATAAACCTTCCGAGAAATTTGGGGAACCTTATTTAACTTTTCTTGACCCGGATGGCTTAAAACTAGAATTGGTGGTACCCAAAAATCAGGATAACCGGGTAGCCTGGGAAACCGACGAAGTAAAGGCTAAGGTAGCCACCAAAGGCTTCCATGGGGTAACCTTAACCTTGCGGGATATTAATCCTACGGCCGCAATTTTAACCGATATTTTCGGGTATCAACTGCTGGAGCAAAGCGGCAATCGTTACCGGTATATGACCGATGCGGTAGATTCGGCCAATATTGTTGATTTGGTACAATTGCCCAACGAAGCCCGTGGGCTGGGTGGCGCCGGAACCAATCACCATATTGCTTTCCGGGTAAAAGACGAAGAAACCCTGATGCAATTTCATCAGAAAGTAACCCGTAGTGGCCACAGCATTACAAATAAAATAGATCGTAATTATTTTTATTCGCTTTACTTCCGGGAGCCGGGTGGCGTGTTATTTGAAATTGCCACCGATAATCCGGGTTTCGGCATAGATGAGCCTTGGGATAAGTTAGGCTCGGGTTTATTGTTACCACCGCAATACGAGCCGCGCCGGGCCGAGTTAGAAGCCGTTCTGCCAAAGTTGGATTAAGGCTTAAAGCTTATTCGATAAAACTTAGAACTGAATCGTATAAACTGTGCTTTCTTTAATCCAGATGGAAGACTTCAATATTACCCGCGTGTATGCCGATGAAAACGGAGATAGTCGTTTCGAGGATATTGCCAAACCCTTAAATTCAGGAGGTGATATTGGTTTTATGTCGGAGCCGGAAGCCGTGGAAACTATTATTTTCCGGAAAGTAGTGCCCGGTTACGATTATGATTTCCACCGGGCACCGGCCCGGCAGTACATTATTTTGGTGGACGGCGAAATACAAATAGAAACGTCGCTGGGCGAAAAAAGGCAATTCAGGGCCGGCGATATTTTACTCGTGGAAGATACTACCGGTAAGGGGCATCGCACCCGCAACCTTTTGCCAGCCGTCCGGCAATCTATTTTTGTTACCCTGAAGCAAGATACCCCTAGTTAATTTATACCTCCGGGCGCACTTTGTAAGTTTAGGCAGCTTAAACTGCCTTACATTTAGAAACTCAATTATGTATACGCACAAAAAACAAGTTATTACGCAGGGGCAACCATTAACAGAAACCCAGAAGGCACTAATCCTCCTCCACGGACGGGGTGCTACCGCCGAAAGCATTTTGGCTTTAGCCGGCCATTTGCCAGTAGCTGATTTTTCACTTTTTGCCCCACAGGCTACGAATCAGAGTTGGTATCCTTACAGTTTTATGGCCCCAACCACGCAGAACCAACCAGCCCTGGATTCCGCCTTAACACAAGTAGACGACTTGGTAAAAAGTATTTTGGACCAAGGTATTCACAGCCGGCATATTTATTTACTGGGCTTCTCGCAGGGGGCTTGCCTAACGGCGGAATATGCTACCCGGCAGGCGCAGCAGTATGGCGGGCTGTTGATTTTTACCGGCGGCTTAATCGGGCAGCAGCTTAATACAGGTAACTACCAGGGTGATTTTGCAGGTACTCCCGTTTTAATTACCACCGGTGACCCCGACCCCCATGTACCCGTTAACCGGGTAGAAGAAACGGTAAAAATCATGGAAGAAAATGGCGCGGTTGTGACGAAGAAAATTTACAAAGGCCGGCCCCATACCATTTTGGAAGAAGAAATAGAGCTGGCCCGGCAAATATTAACGAAGGTTCCGGCCGGAGAATAATCCTGAAAATTTATTTAATTAGCTTGGGTGCACTTTCTGACTTTGTTGTTGGCGAAAATATCCCCCAGCGATGGTTAACAAAGAAGTACGCATAAAAGCAGATAATCAATTTGTTCAATAGGAGAACAACTAAAGAGAAGTAAAAAAGATATTAGATGAAAAAGTTATTGCGTGTAAATAAAGCAGCAGCTACTACCGATGTAGCGTTGTTAATAGCAAGAGTAGGGATTGCAGCCCTGATGTTAACCCATGGTATTCCCAAACTGGGGAAGCTGTTTTCGGAAGCCCCGGTACAATTTCCTCCCCTGCTGGGTATAAGTGCTGCGTTTTCTTTAACGCTGGCCGTTTTTGCAGAAGTATTTTGTTCTATCTTACTATTAGCAGGTTTAGCCACAAGGTTGGCTGTTATTCCCTTAGCCATTACCATGTTGGTAGCCGGGCTGTATATTCATGGGGCTGACCCGTTTTCGGTAAAAGAACCAGCTTTACATTTTCTGTTAGGGTATATAGTGCTGTTTTTTGCCGGCAGTGGCAAATACTCGCTTGATTACTTACTGCAACAAAAAAGGACAGTACCAATAAGTATAACAAAGAAAACAGAAGACTACCCCCCTCTTGCACAATGACAGAGAGTTTGTGACCGCATGATTTATTTGAAAGAAGTATCCTATTTTAAAAATTATAATAAATATGAATAATTTAAAGATTATTACCTCAACATCAAGACTAGGCCGAAAAGGAATATCGGTTGCTAATTGGATTACTGCCATAGCGCAACAAACAGGAAGATTTCAGGTAGAGCTACTCGACTTAGCTGTGATTAACCTTCCTTTTTTGGATGAACCTAACCATCCTCGTTTACAGCAATACCAGCACGAACATACTAAAAGGTGGAGTGCCTCCATCGACGAAGCTGATGCATTTATAAATGTTCTGTCAGAATACAATTTTGGCTTTCCGGCACCAATAAAAAATGCTTAGGATTACCTTTTCAAGGAGTGGATGTATAAACCGGTTGCCTTTGTAAGCCATGGGGGTATTTCGGTTGGACTACCTTCCGTGCAGATGCTGAAACAGGTGGTAACTTCCTTGCACATGATACCATTGACCGAGGCGGTAACTATTCCAACGTATGCCAAGTTTATCAATGATGAAGATGAATTTAAGCCGGATGAAATTGTGCTTAAATCTGCCGAAACGGTGCTCTCTTAATTAGCGCGCTTCTGCGAAGCCTCAAAAATATTGCGTAGGGTGAAATAAGGATATTTCTCAGACTAGTAAAGGGCTTTGGGGAAGTTAAACAGGTTGAAACCTGCCCTAGCAAGCCACTGAGTTGAAAGCGTTAACTTTTTACGCCCAAAAGCATGTCCCACATACCGGCTTTTAAAGGCATGAAAAGCAATAAAGCTTATTAAGGACAGCTATGCATCTCATTTATACAGGATACAGCATCTATTTAAAAGTGAAACTGATCCTGACTAGAGGGAAAACGCTCTAAAAAAGCTGCCTTATGCCATTGGAAGTGCTAATCTAAATTTAAAGCGTCTAAGTTGTTCTCTTGCTGTAAAATGAATTAGTAAACCTTATCAGGCTATATCAGGGCTGACTTTAAAGCGGTAGTTTTCACTATTCTTTAGGATGAAAACTTGCTTTGTATTTATATAAAATGGATACTTAACTTGGTGCCTGAGGTGTGTTGAAAGCCGTACAGTAAATATGCATATTAAATTGTAAAGCAATTTAATACAATACGTTTGGATATACTCAAAGAATTCGTTTTGCGCAACGCCTGCTGGTCTATAGTGGCTGATGCATTTTCTTAACCTTCTGTTCCTTTGCTTTCCCGACGGCTGCGCCAGCGTTAGACTAAGTTCTTGTCGCTACCTAGTGATTCTGCCACTTCTCTGACGGGTCGTCCGTGAGAAATCATCTGAAGCAACTATTGCTTAAATTCAAAATCGTACTTGCGACGTCGTTCTTCTTTTATTACTTCTTAATTTGCTAAGTTAAGCAAATCGACTGTCCGTATTTAATAGAACATCTCATACAGCTTAATACCAGTTTTGGAAACTACATTTATTCCTCCTTTTCGTTTTCTTGCTGCACAGCCTGCTTTAAAGGTTCTTCCAGTTGTTTAGTTGCGCCGACATCTCCTTTTGCCTGGGCTTGTACTAACTGTTGCGCAAATTCCTGGGCTACTTCCGGCGTAAAAGGCAATATTTCGGGATCGGTCAGGGCATCAATAACCACGGGTCTATCGGCTGACAGCGCCTTTTCCCAAGCCGGTATAACCTGGTCGGGCCGCTCCACCCGGATTCCTATTAACCCTAAAGACTCGGCGTATTGCGCGTAATTGAACTCCGGCAGCACTTGCGATTCATTAAATTTGGGTTCTCCCTGCATCATGCGTTGTTCCCAGGTTACAAAATTCAGGTCGCGGTTATTCAGTACCAGCACAATGAGCTGCGGATTTTTCCACTGCTGCCAATATTTTTGCATCGTAATTAATTCGTTGTTGCCACCCATCTGCATGGCGCCATCGCCTACAAAAGAAAACACAACCCGCTCCGGGTAAGCAAATTTGGCGGCCAACGCATACGGAATAGCGCAACCCATGGTAGCAAGCGTGCCCGAAACCGAAAATTGCATGCCCTGGCGGATGCGAATATGCTGGGCCGTCCAGCTGGAAGAGGAACCGGAATCCGAAGTTAAAATACAATTATCCGGCAACCTGGGCGATAGTTCCTCGAACAACAGGCGCGGATTTAAGGGGTTAGCTTCCCGGCCTGCCTGCTCGTGTATTAATTGCCACCAATCTTTAACCTGCTGCTCAATTTGGTTTTGCCAGGTCCGGTCGGTTTTTCTTTCCAACAGCGGGATTAATGCCTTTAAGGTTTCAGCACTGTCGCCGGTCAGATTAACTTCCATGGGATACCGAATACTTTGCATTCGCCCATCCAGTTCGATCTGAATACCGCGGGCTTTTCCTTCTTCCGGCAGAAACTCGGCATAAGGAAAACTGGAGCCAATCATGAGCAGCGTATCGCAATTCTGCATCATCTCGTGCGAGGCGTTGCTACCAAATAACCCGATAGCCCCAGTCACAAAAGGTAAATCGTCGGGTAAAGCAGCTTTTCCTAAAAATGCTTTGGCTACCCCGGCGCCCAATAAATCCGCTGCCTGGGTTACTTCTTCGGCGGCGTGTAAGGCGCCGGCACCCACCAAAATGGCTACCCGCTTCCCGGCATTTAATATTTCTGCGGCTCTTATCAGGTCCGCATCCTGGGGAATAACGCGGGGGGCTGTAAACCCAACGCCCGAATGAATGGTTTGATGCGTGTGGGGTGGTTCCTGGTAATCTTCGGTTTGTAAATCGTTCGGAATAATAATGCAGGTAACGGTACGCTGTGACAAAGCAATCCGGAAAGCGCGATCTATTAAGTGGCGGATTTGAGCAGGGTCCACGGCCATTTGAATATATTCTGAAGCCACATCTTTAAACAGCGATATCAGATCTATTTCCTGTTGACTGCTGCCGCCCAGAGATTTCAAGGCTTTTTGCCCCACAATGGCTACTACCGGCTGATGATCTAATTTTGCATCGTACAGGCCGTTGAGTAAATGAATGGCTCCCGGACCGGAGGTAGCCAGGCAAACTCCCACCTGTTTGATAAACTTAGCGTGTGCACAAGCCATCAAAGAAGCCATTTCTTCGTGACGCACCTGCACAAACTCGATTTCATCTTTGGCCCGGTTTAAAGCCCCCATAATACCATTAATGCCATCGCCGGGATAACCAAAAATGCGTTCTACGCCCCAGGCCTGTAACCGTTTAACCAGGTAATCACTTACATTTTCTTTCATAGTATCGCGCCTTAAATGCATACAAACGTAAATGCTTTAATCGCTGGCGAAAAAAATAATAATTTATTAAGCTGCTATTAAAGTCCGATACAATCCGGAGGCATATATTTTAATAGAAAATCGAGCTGCCTTATTTTTATGAAAAGCCTATAGTTGAAATAATTTATAATAGATAGGATTAAAAGATTTGCGGATACTCTAGCTGGTTAAGAAACTCACCCGGCAATTTGCTTTTTTTACTCACGAGAATAATTTCCACCTAGAAGAAGAATATTAAATATAAATCATTGCGCCTGAAAATTTTAATTTTGCTGTATAAATTAAATGTTATGAAA
>JAQBNV010000486.1 GCA_028288395.1 Adhaeribacter sp.
GGGAAACGGGACTGAAACGCAAATAACGATAAACTCTTAAACCTTACCTCCATATAACTTGCTATATATCAGTCAATTTATACATTTTTACAGCATTAAACAAGCGCCTAGTTCAATTAATTTTTTATAAATAAAGCATAACGGTTGGGCTAAAAAGCGTTTTAATGCTTTTTAGGTGGTGTTAGCCATTGTTTTATTTATATCAATCTTTTGAGTTCTCTTTTATCATCTTTAAATGAGAACAATTTATTTCATATATCTCTTTTTGCTTATGTATTACGTTTTTTAATTTTGGATTATGGATTTCTACTAAATACCTTGAAATTAATTCAAGAAACACATTGACATCATTTATATGTTTATATTTATTAGCGTAATCGTAATTTATATTCTGATTGCCACTCCCTCCGTGTGCAACTGTATTTCTACCTGTATTATAAATTATTTCGCCTAAAGTTTTAGATTTTAAATAAGGATGAGATTGCCATTTTTTTAATATCTATTTTGATTTCTTCTTTAGTTCTATCATCAAATTTAAATATTGAGTTTTCCTCTTTTTAATCATAGCGTCTGCTTTTGGGTCCCAATCCGAGCCATAATCTAAAAAGAATAAAGGTATAAACTTATGCTCTAAAGCCTGTTTATAATAGTACTCAACAACATCCTTTAATTCAATATTTGTTGGTTTAAATTTTGGTTGATAATGGTAGTTTTTGCCATATTCAACAATTCTAAACAAAAACACACATCTTGGTAATGGTTCTATTTGTTTTAATGATGAATGATAAAGATGAAATAGTTCTAAATGGTTTGCTTCCGGCAATAATGTAAAATCTGTTTCTTTATGCAATTTGAGAATAGGAGTACTTAGGCTCCTAAATTTGGATTTTGATGTACTAAAAAACTTTTTACTAGTTAAAGTAAGCAAATCCAAAATATCGAACTCGTTGTAAATATTTGTTAACTTTTCGTTATAAGCTCGATTGTGAGTTAGTAAAAAATTGGGAGAAGCTTGTAAAAAAGCAATAACATTCAGCAATGTAATTTTATCATTACTATGAGATTCATCTTTGTAAAAAATTGAGCTTCCATGTCTATTTTTACTTATATAGACTTCTTTATAAATAATTAGTTCTTTAGGAAACCTTAAGTAAAAGTTATTGCCTAAAAACTCCTCCTTTTTATAAGTTGCAAACTGGTAATTAGAGAGTTCAAATATTGCTTGTTTTACATTTTTTAATTGTTCTTTTAACTTTCTTAAAGTTTGTTCTTTTACCTTTTCTTCAAAAGTTAGCTTTTCATTAATTTTAAACAGCTCAATCAAACCTTCATTGATTTGAATTTCAGCTTCTTTTCCGCAAGAAAGGGCAATTTTTATGGAATCATTATTTATTCCATCTATTAATTTTCTTAAATATTTTGCTAACTCATCATAGACGACTTTTTCTTCCTCTAAAATCTGTTTTTGTTTTGTAATTCTTCTTGTTGAATTAAACAGGTTATGATACTTTCTTAAAAGTTGGTCAAAATCAGTTACCCGAATAAAACCGAAATAAACTACACTATAGATTTCTTTTTGAACTTCAATCTTGAATTCGTTTAAATTAAGTTTTTCTACTACTAATTGAAGTTCCTTATTCATTATAAATATTGGCTAACTTGTAGATAAACGGAGTTCGTTCCGGTTATCAGCCCTATGAACAGAGTTGCAGTAAGTTTTTCATCTGGCAAATCTTCTTCCCGGCTAAACATAGCAGTGTTTTGCTAATATAAGTATTTTACCCATTATCTAACAGACTCCTGCTTGCGGGTGGTAACAATAATAGCGTTAGCAATTACTGATTATCTGTACTTAACGCCTGCTCCTATTTACCGGATAATTTCAACCCAGCCTTTCCAGATTTGGCCTTTGGTGCTGGTAAGCTGGTAGTAATAAATGCCGTCGCTCAGGCCTTCTCCGCCCCAGTTGTTCTGGTAATTCGGCTGCGCGTATACCTGTTTACCCCAACGGTTAAATATTTTCAGGTCGATGGGCAGGCAGGTAATGCGGGGAATAAAAGTGTCGTTCAGGCCATCGTGGTTGGGCGTAAACACATTAGGTACGAGTTGTTTTTTTTCTACCTGCACCGCGGCTATTTTTCGCGTTAACCGACAGCCATTGCCATAGAAAACGGTTAAGGTTACTTCGTAAAAGCCTTCCTGTTGGTACGCGTGCGCCGGAGCAGCCTCGGTAGCCGTAGCACCGTCGCCAAAATCCCATTGGTAGCCGGTGGCGCCGGTGGTCGTATTCGTAAAATTGGCGGTAAAAGGAGCATAGCCCTGAATCTGGTTTTCGGTGCCGCACTCGGTAGGAACGGCTGCCGCCTGCACCACCGGCAAAGCGCTTACCGTTACGTTTTTGGTGCTAATACCACTGCAGGCCCCAATCGTAACAAAATAAGTAAGCTTTTGCGGGCCGTTGATAGTAGCAGCAGGCGTAAATATACCCTGCGGGTTTACCCCATTCCCCGACCAGGTTCCATCCGGTGGAATAATATCGGTAATGGCAAAAGCCGGCGCATCGGGACATAAAACTAAATCAGGGCCCTGCGTAAATTTAATGGTGGGGTCTACCACAACAGTTCTGGTTTTAGCCACGGTGCAGTTGCCATTGGTAACAGTATAGGTAAGAATATGGGTACCCACAATGGCTTCGCTGGGGGTAAACACGCCGTCGGCGCTAACGCCCGTTCCCGACCAGGTTCCGCCTGCCGGCGAAAACCCGGTTAGGGGAACGGGGAATGATCCGGAGCAAATGCGCGCATCCGGCCCGGCATCTACCACTGGCCCCACCGAAATAACCACCTGTTTACTACTGGTAACCACACAGCCCTGGTCGCTGGTAAAGCGATAAGTAATTGTATGCGTGCCGGCACCGGCCGTAGCCGGATTAAAAATATTGCCACTCATACCCGGTCCGGTAAAAGTACCGCCGGCGGGCGTGCCGGTTAATGGCATGGCAGCTTCCGGCAAACAAATAGCCGGTGGCAAGCCCGTAAACGCCACAGCAGGCGCCGCCAGTACCGTAATTAGTTTGGTGCTGGTACTGATGCAACTGCCATTAGCTACCGTGTAAGTCAGGGTTTGGGGGCCACTTAAATTTGCATTGGGGGTAAACATTCCGCTGGCTGTTACGCCCGGGCCCGACCAGGTACCGCCGGTGGCCGGGCTGAAACCCGTAAGCTGGAGGGGAGCTGCATTAGCGCATATTTCCTGGTCCGGGCCTGCTTCGGCCGTGATAATATTAAAATCAAATTTAAACGCCCCGTTGTTGCAGTTTGCGGCATTATTTACCCGCGACCAGGCATTAGGCGTAGTCGGAAAAGCAGAACTGCCGCTGCACCCGGCACAAACAGATTGGTATACAAAACCGCGTTTGTCGAACCGGCTGGTGCCGCCGTCTACATGTTCGCCCGACTGCGCACCCGGTTGTACCGCTCCAAAATAGGTGGCGTATTCTAAAGTAGCCGCATCGCGCGAAAGTAGCATCAAATAAAAATCCTTTCCGTCGGTTGTGCGCTGGTAACCATTGTTGGTTACGGCCAGGCCGGTGGTAGTACCGTTTAAATAAGGCGCATTGGCGTTAGCGCCACCGCCCCAGCCTGCCACGTAAATCCGGCTGCAGTTATCTACCAGAAAAGCAGTAGGCGAAATATTTACCTGTTGACTGTTGGCAGTACCAAACGTAGTGGAAAGCAAGCTACCCGTTAAGTCATTGTTTAGTTTCTGAATAAACTGCCGGCCGTTGCTTACCGCATATACCCCGCCCGATACCGGAAAATTACCCAAGGTTTGCCCCAGCAGATACACATTATTGGCTTCATCTAATTGCACAAAGTAAGCCTGATCGTAAGCCGAGGTACCAACATAAGATACGCGTTGCAGCCCTGAACCATTGTTATTTATTTTGGCGACAAACCCATCCGACTGCCCGCCGCGGTACCCGACCACGAAAGCGCCGGCAGTACCAGGCAAATTAGCGCTGGTGGTACCGCCGCAAATAAAAATATTATTATTTGTATCGAGTTGCACCGAGTAGGCCGCATCGGCCCCGGCACCGCCGATGAAACTACTCCACTGCACCGCCAGCGCAGGCGTTAATTTAGCAATTATACCGTCGTTGTCGCCGCCACCAAAGGCCTTCTGAAAGCCATTAATTACCGGAAAATCGTGGGAGCGGGTAGACGATACCACATAAACCTGATCCTGCGCATCGGTAAAAATATCGCCCCGGAACTGGTCGCCATAATTTTTATCGAGAGGATGACGGGCCGACGCATTGGACAGAATACCATCGTCGCTGGTGCCGCCCAGGTAGGTAGAAGCCAGCAAAGCCGATCCGGTAGGGCTGAGCCGGCTAATTAACAAATCAGTGCCCAGACTAAATTGAATGCCATTTAACGGAATAATTTTATCGCTGCCGCGGTTGAAGCTGCGGTCCTGGGCGCCATTGGTAGTGGGGTAATTATCGGAACCGGTAACGCCTAAAATCAGCAGCTCATTCTTGCTGTTAACCACCAGGCTATTCGGCACCTCGGTGCGGTTGCCGCCTAAATAGGTGGCATACAACAAAGAAGAATTTCCGCGGGCATCTGTTTTATATTTCAGAATACCAATATCCCAGCCGGTACTGGAAGAACTCTCGATATCCCCGTTCCAGTTAATATTATAAGCCCCGGTAGTAGCCGGCAAACCAATGCCATTTACAATGCCCCCCGAATACATATTTCCTTCGTCGTCGTACGTAGCGGTAAATCCCCAGTTATCGGCCCGGGAGCCGGAGTATGACGAAAAAACCAGTTCCGGATCGATTACCAGCGGTTGCGAGCGGTCGTACCCCTCCGGAAAATCAAACGTAACGATATTGCCATCGAGCTTAAAATAACAAGGTACTTCCCGAAGCTGGTTATTCTGCATTTGGTACGCAAAAGGCTTTTTCTCGACTACTTCAGTTACCGAGGTTTTAATGTGGAGTTCGTGGTTGCGGATAAATAACTGATCGGCCCCTTTATACTGCATCCGAATCTGGGCCGGGTCGGTTTGGGCCTCGAGCAAAAATTCGTATTTCAGGTGGGCTTCCTTTTCGTAGAGCCGCATGGCAATACCGGGGTACAATGCCTCGTAGGTTACTTCTGCAAAAGCCTTTACCCCTGTCGCCCACCGCCGGGGATCATTGCCGATGTAATAATTACGGATGCCTTCGGTTGGTTCGTGGCCCGTAACGGCCCCACTGGCGGGGCCGGCGCCCAGAAAAGTAACCCCGTACGCGTGGGCTTTTATGTTGTCGGTATGACCTGTCGTTTTGGCGGCGGTTAGGTCAGCGTGGTCGTGCGCGACAGCGGCTTCATCGTAGAAAGTATAGAGCAGGCTTTGGGCCTGCAGAAACAGCCGTCCACCCGGTAGCGGCGCCATAAACTTTACCGATTTATCCCACTGGTTTTTATTCTGAATAAATTGCAGGCTTTTCTCCGTTATGGGCTGACTTAGCACCGTAGAAGTAATTTCAGGAGTTGGCTTAGCTATTTGGGCCAGTGCCGTTTGCCAGGAAAAAATCAAAAAGAACAGAAATACAAACAGACGGGCAATGGCATTATTCATAGAAGGCCAGATTTTAAAAGATAAATATAAAGAAGTAAGCGGTGGTATACAATGTATGACGAGGCCATTCTGGCTTAGAATTTTATAAACAGCATTATTTATGATTGCACTTCAGACGAATCGGGCAATATTTTATTTATTAAAACTCCGTTCAACCGGCTTTTATTAAATTCAGCGTAGCCAGGCGGCCTTCCTTTCAGGTTATTTAAAATTACTTACTCCGCTATTTATAGGAGTCCCAAATAGCCCGTTTTGGTTGCCAGCTACTGTTAAATTAAAGCGTTATATTTTTATAAATTACCTGATAGCCCGACAATTGAGAGCGAGTCGGTGAAGGGTTTGTAAGATGCTGTTTTATAGCTGATGAGGTTTTGTAACTTACCAGGCCGGCGCGAAATTCAGGAGCAGTCTAAATCAGGAGCAGCTTAAAATAACAGCGGCGCTCATAAAGCGCCGCTGTTATTTTAAGCTGCTAAGTTGTTTTATATTACGTACTCGCTGCTTTTGCTTTTTTCTGGTTTGGTTCAATTTGGATGGTTTGACCATTCTGACCCTGGCCATTATCCTGGTGGGTTTGCGCCGCTCCATTGCCGTTAGCGGGTTTCCCCTGGCTTACCTGGTTCTGGCTTGCACCTTCCTTAATCTCGATCTGGTGTTTCCGGGATTTTTGCTGATCTTTCGGCACGGTTAACCGCAGAATACCATTCTGAAACTCGGCGTTAATTGCCGCCGGATCAATATTATTCGGTAGCTGAAAAGACCGGGTAAAAGTACCATACTGCGATTCTACCACATGGTAACGCTTGTTCTGGTTCTCATTCCGGAACTTTCTTTCGCCCGAAACAGTAAGCCGACCTTCCTGCAACTCAATACGAATATCTTCTTTTTTAAGTCCGGGCAAGGTGAGTTCAATTTCGTACCCGTTATCGGTTTCACAGGTATCTACATGCGGATTAAAATCGGCCATGCGCTGGCGTTGGTTAACCGAATCCTGGAAGAAACGGTCGAGCAGCGTGCTAAAATTCTGCGGCATGAAATCATCCATCAAACCGCTAAATCTTTGAATTGCCATAGTAACCTCCTTTTTAATAGTTAAACAAAAATGAAAAACCACTAAATCAAAATATACCAAACAACTTCATTTTACTAGCAGAACTGTATAATAATATTACTTAAAAAGTTAAAAGGAGTTTCGCTTAAAGCGCTTTTTTTTAGATATTTACCTCAATTTTTAATGAGCAAAATGGTTAATAGCAGTGCCCGGAAAAAGCGATAGACACGACGGCTAGGGTCGGCGGATAACTTTAATTTTCACCGGTGCTACCCCGCTGTCTATCATATCCAGGCGCCTGGCTGCCGCCAGCGACAAGTCCAGAATCCGGCTTTTGGCGTGTGGGCCCCGGTCGGTAATTTTAACTTTTACAGTTTTGCCGTTCTGCTGATTTTTAACTTTTACTTTAGTGCCGAAAGGCAAGGTATTATGGGCGGCTGTAAGTTTTCCTTTGCGGTAAGGCTGGCCGTTGGCCATTTTCCGGCCCTGAAATTTATTGCTGTAAAAAGAAGCTTTACCTTCCTGGGTAAAAGACCCGCTGCCGGCACAGCCACTCATCCATACAATGGCCAGCAAAAAAAAGCAGGCGGGTAATCTTAAATTAAATGTTCTCATATAAAAACCAATGCGGTACCCGGGCTGGTTTATTTATAAACCCTAGCGCCGACCGGGCGTAATAATAACCGAAAAACTAAACCGGTACAACCCATTTACCATGCCGCTGAACCCAGCCTTAGAAGCTAAACTCGCTAAAACTTACGAGGCCGCAGCCCGGCTCGACGAAAGCTTCCGGGGAAAGGACATTACCTTTGTTACTGATAAAACCGGCCAGGCCATTACTTTATTTATTGGAAAACGCAACCCCGATGGCAGTATTGCGGGCGAGCGGTACGCACGTCGCCTGCAATACGCACTCGACGGTGTAACAATTATTAAAAGCCACTGGGATTATAAAGGCAAAGTAACCCGCGCCTGATATTTCCTGCTTTTCTGCCGGGCCGCCTATACGGGCCTTCGCTCTTATTGCTGGTTGTAATTATACAGTTCAACGGCCTGGGTTATTTTGTCTTTCTTAAACAAGCCGGTAATCCAGGGAATACTGATAACAGCCGCGCCTACATACACGGTTGGTGCTACACCACCACCGTTCTGGCCATTTTGGTAACTTTTAAAAGTCTGCGACATGCCATATAACAAAATAGCGGCGCCGGCAATAGAAAGGCCCGTTTCCACGTATTTGCCTTTCCGGTACTGGTTCAGCAGTGCCACACTGCCGGGATTATCGGCCAGCGCCTCACGTAGGTTATTAAAATTATAATTTTGCAGCGGGCCGTCGTCTTTGGTAAAGAAATAATAATTACGCGACGAAGGCATGCCGTAACCGTAACCTCCCATACCGCCATAACCGTAACCGCCATACCCGCCGTAAGGGCCGTACATATTATTATATAAGGTTTTGGAAACGTAATATTTAGATATACGGCCACTTATGGTACGCTTGGCAAAATCATCGCGATCGTAAGGGTTAGAAATGCGCAGGAAAAAGCCGTTATCGTTTTGGTAATAATTCACACTGCTTAAGGGGTAGCGTAAACTATCGTCGAGTAAAAAGTAGCTGCCTTTCAAAAAAGGGTTTTTCAGCTGTACCCGCTTCGCATAAATTTTCTGGCCATTCTGTAAACCAATAAACTGGGTACGCGGGTCGTTATCGCTACCCACCTGGGCCCAGGTAAACATGGGCAAACAGATAAAAAGAATTAAGAGCAATCTATATTTCATAAATGAATTAATGTAAAGAAATATTAATAAGGGTATATATTAAGCAGCAATTATTGTGCTGTAAAATAATAAACGTTTATTAAGCCTAAATCTTGTCTTACCAAAGTGTAATAAAACCGGACATTCACTTGTCCGGAAACGAACATAAAAATAGCTTAAATATTACCGGGCATGAGCCTGGCGCTTAAATTTTAGAGCCTAATTTAACTTTTTTTCCGGCCGATATTCTTTCCGATTTAATAAGAACCGCTAAGTACCGTGTTCTTCACCGGTAAACCTGGCTGTAACCAGCCCGTTTTACCCCCCAAAATCCGCTATTCACCCCGTTTATTAAGCTGTTCGCGTAATTTCGTTTTCCGTTTCGGCCCGCCTGTGTAATATTTGTACAGTTGATACGCACATAAGCAGTATTAATTAGAAAGATAATAGAATCCAAAAAAACGCAGCCCGCATTTATGGCACATGCCTTGTTTTAATAAATAAACAGATACGTGGCTGTAACTTTTAAATAGATGGGAAGTGTGCAAGGGAAAGCCATAAAAGACCAGAAAATAATAATATTAAATCCGGGCCAGGCAACTAAGAAGGAAAAGCTTGCATCTAAGTAATAAAAGCAGCTAACAGGCCAAAGCGAGAACAGAACCTAATTAAAAAACATACTAATTTATTTAAAACTTTAAAAATTAAAAACATGAAAAAGTTACTCTTCACCCTCGCTCTTTTAATGCAAACCGTATTTTTATTTGCCGCCGCTCCCCGGCAAACGGCTACTGTCAGCTACAACAATGTAAAAATGTACCGCCAGGCGGGCACTTCTACCGAAGTATTAAAAAACCTGAAGAGCACCGATGAACTGGTAGTAGTGCGGCGGCATAATGCCAACTGGACCATTGTTACTTTAAACAACGAAGTAGGTTATGTACTAACGTCGGAATTAACCTTAAAAAAAGCAGCTAAAAATATGGCGATGAATAAATTTAATCGCAAAGGTAATTATAAGAATATTTAGAATTTTGTTTGTTTGTTTGTTGGAAAGGGGGATATATCTTATATCCCTTTTTTTTCCCGACCTGCCCCTTTTACAGCTAAGCTGGTTTTCGCCGGCTCGGGCGGAAACAGGACCATTCTTCCGGGGTTGAACAATACCGGGTTTTTCGAACAGCATTTCTAACCCAATTTAATTTAATATTTAACCTCGCGCCGGTAAAATAATTACTGGCCCGGATCGGTACCCCCTAAATATTACCAATTTCAATAAATATAATTAATCGAACAACGGGTGACTCGGCCAGCAGAAACTAAAAGATATCTTTTACCGGCTTCTTACTTAAAGCTGGTTGTGCAGGTAACCCAAAGGCGCTTTAACTAGAAATAACGCAGCATTAATTTAATTAAATATTATCCAACTTATTGATAATCTAAACAAAAGCAAACATTGACAATTTCTTTAAATAGGTAAAGCAACACAACACTTCCCGACACCTTAATAAAAACACCTTTTAATTCTTTTTAATACCCCGATAATCAACCTTAATAAAAAAACCTAAAACCATGAAAAAGTTAATCTTCACCTTCGCCCTTTTAGTACAAACCGCGTTCGCTTTCGCCGATAACGGCATAGCCATTGTGGCCCAGGCCCGCCAGGAAAACGTAAAAATGTACCAGCAACCCGGTACCGCAGCCACCGTATTAAAATCGTTGTCTACCCAGGATAAAATTGAAGTAGTACGGAAATTTAACGAGCATTGGACCATTGTAATGGTAGATGAACAGGTAGGCTATGTACTGCACTCAGAAATTGCCAAACCTTTGCCGCTTAAAACCTTAGCAGCGGCCAAAACCAACCGCAAAACCGAATAAGCTTTGTTTCTGGCAGTAAAAAAGGCATCCGTGGGATGCCTTTTTTATGACCGCTATTTTTGGGTAACTTGGGGCAGGTAACCAACTGCTAAAGAAAATATTAGCCAGGTTGAATAATGGCGCGGCTACAGCCACTTCGTACCTGGTTAGCACCCCTAAGCAACATTAGCGGTACTTATCGGTTATAGGTTAAAACCACGGGAATTATTTTACCCGTACCTTTGGTTTTATTAATAACTACAGCTAATCCCAACCATAATGAAACGGTTTTGTCATTTTTTATTCCTGAGCTTGTTATTGGTAATTTATGCCTGTGCCGATGCCAGTACCCGGCAGGCCCAAACGGCAGCGGCTATTCTTCCTACCGACACGGAGTTACAAGCTGCCGGGCTAACCAAGGCTACCTTTGCCAGTGGTTGCTTTTGGTGTACCGAAGCCGTATTTGAGCGGGTAAAAGGCGTAAACAAAGTTATTTCGGGTTATAGCGGCGGCCCCGAGAAAAATCCTACTTACGAGCAGGTAGGCGCCGGCCTGACCGGCCACGCCGAGGCTGTGCAGGTATACTACGACCCCCAAATAATTACTTACCCGGAATTACTGCAAATATTTTTTGCTACCCACGATCCTACCACCCTTAACCGGCAGGGACCGGATGTGGGCCGCCAGTACCGCTCCGCAGTTTTTTACCACAACGATACCGAAAAACAGCAAACCCAGGATTATATAAAAGAACTGGCCGCCTCGGGTAAATACGCCAACCGCATCGTTACCGAAATAAAACCTTTTGCTGCTTTCTGGCCGGCCGAAGCCTACCACCAGGATTATTATCAGCACCACCCCGATGATTCCTACATTGTAAATGTATCGGCGCCGAAGGTGCATAAGTTTGAAAAAGAGTTTAAACAAAAATTAAAACCCCAGTACCAGTAAGCCTAACTGAGGAGCGCCGGGCAACATAAATTTTCTCTGGATTTACGAAATAGTCAGTACTACATTGCCGCCTACCGGATAACCGACGCAGGTGAGGATGAAGCCCTGGGCTATTTCTTTATCGGTTAATACTTCGTTGTAGCTGTGCCATACCTGGCCTGCGGTGCAGCGGGCTACGCAATTACCGCACTTACCGGCTTCGCAACTATAGGGCAACTGTAAGCCTAACTGCTTAGCAGCCCGCAAAATGGTGGTGGGGTATTGCACGGTTAGTTTGTATTCCTGGTGCCGGTAATGTAAAGTAACCTGGTGCCGATCGGTATCGGGCGGTAAGGTCGGCGTATCTGGTTTGTCTGTATTAAAAGTCTCTTTCCGTATATTGGCGGACGTCACGGTCGCCTCCCGCAATGCTTATTTACACATGCGCATATAATT
>JAQBNV010000541.1 GCA_028288395.1 Adhaeribacter sp.
TCGGTGGGGCATTATATTAAAAAAATATTCTTAACCAGCGATAATGATGCGTATAACCGGCTTTACGAATTTGTGGGTCAGCAAACCCTTAATCAATCCTTGCACCAGAAAGGCTATAAAGATGTACGATTGCGGCACCGGCTCTCGGTAGGCGACGACGCTGCGCACGGGCGGTACACCAACCCCATCACTTTTTACCAGGGAAACAATATTATATATAGCCAACCGCTGGTTGATAATCCCGAAACCTACCCCAATAAACTAAAAACTACATTTGTGGGGGAAGGTTATTACGAAGGCGAAAAGCTGGTAAACAGCCCCATGGATTTTTCGGAACGCAATAATATATCGGTGCAAACCTTACAGAAAATGCTTCGGTCAATTATTTTCCCGGAAGCTGTACCGGCCAAAGAACGGTTTAACCTCACGCCCGACGATTATAGCTTTCTGTATAAATATATGTCGATGCAGCCCGGCGAAAGTGACTATCCCCGCTACAATCCGCAGATATTCAAAGCCAACCACGGCAAATTTTTAATTCCAGGCGATCCTTTACAGGAGCCATTACCGGCAGACATCCGGATTTTTAATAAAGCCGGCTGGGCCTACGGGTATTTAATTGATAATGCCTATATCGTTGATTTCACAAACCAAGTAGAGTTTTTCCTGACGGCCGTGATTTTGGCAAACGAAGACCAGGTTTTTAACGACGACCGCTACGAATATGAAAAAGTGGCTTACCCCTTTATGCGAAAATTAAGTTACCTGATTTACCAGCACGAACTGATCCGTAAAAAAAAGTACCGGCCCAACCTGGATAAGTTTCGGTTTACTTACCCTTAATTAAATTTAAAACCTTTAGGTTTGAGTAACCGGTAATCCGAAATTATTAATCCTGATCCGACCAGTGCAAGGCCGGCTGTTTATTAACTATGAAATACCTTTTTATTTTCGCCGTAAACTTCCTTTTATTTGTTTTTGCCGCTTCTGGCCAGTTGCAAAATCCCAAGCGCGAGTTCCGGGCCGTCTGGATTGCCAGCGTAGCCAACATCGATTGGCCCAGCCAGAAAGGTTTATCGCCGGTGGTGCAGCAGGCCGAATATCGTTTTATTTTGGATGAACAGCAAAAAAATGGCATGAACGCCGTTATCGTGCAGATACGGCCGGCAGCCGACGCGCTTTACCGGAGCGGGCTGGAACCTTGGTCGGAGTGGCTGACCGGCAAACAAGGCCGCGCCCCTAACCCTCCTTACGATCCGCTGGCCTTTTTACTCGAAGAAAGTCATCAGCGGGGGCTGGAGTTTCATGCCTGGTTTAATCCTTACCGGGCTACTTTCGATTCGCTAACCATTACCGATCCGCGGCACATTACTAAAACCAAACCCGAATGGTTTTTGAAGTACGATGGGAAACTTCTATTTAATCCTGGCCTGCCGGAAGTCCGCCAGTACATAACCCGCGTGGTAATGGACGTGGTACGACGCTACGATATCGATGGGGTGCATTTCGACGATTACTTTTACCCCTACCCCGTAGCAAATAAACCCATTCCGGACGACAGTACATTTATGCAGTTTGCGAATGGGTTTAAAAATAAAGAAGATTGGCGCCGGCATAATGTGGATATACTTATAAAAACAATTGCCGATAGTATCCAGGCCACGAAGCCATTAATTAAATTTGGCATCAGTCCGTTTGGGGTTTGGAAAAATCAGTCCGAAGATCCGCTGGGCTCTGCCACCCGAGCCGGTGCGCCCAGTTACCACGCACTGTACGCCGATACGCGCAAGTGGCTACAGGAAGGCTGGATTGATTACATTGTACCCCAGATATACTGGCACATAGGCCACCCCGCCGCCGATTACAAAACTATAGTGGAATGGTGGACCCGCAATTATTTTAACCGGCATTTGTATATTGGGCAGGGCGCCTATAAAATTAAAAACGATGTAAACCAAGCCTGGAATTCCAATGCCGAAATGCCCCGGCAACTTAATTTAAACCGTTCGCTACCAGCCGTAAAAGGCAGTGTTTTCTTCAGCTCCAAATCCCTGATGAATAATTCTGGTGCGGTACAGGACTCCCTCCGGCAGCATTTTTACCAGTACCCAGCCCTGGTTCCGGTAATGGAATGGAAAGACAATATTGCCCCGGCTGCTCCGCACCAGGTAAAAGTTAAAGATACTTACCATGGCAATTACCTGGCTTGGCAAGCGGCGCCCGATCCGGCAGCCCTGGAAATAGCCCGCTTTTATTTAATTTACCGGTTCCGGCAAGGAGAAACGGCAATTACTGATAATCCCCGGCACCTAATCGGAAAAGTATTTGGTACGCAGACTTCCTATTTAGATACGGCAGTGGAACCCGGGCAACGCTATATTTATGTTATAACCGCCTTGGATCGGATGCAAAACGAAAGCGGCTCCTCTGCGCCCGTGAACATAAAGGTTAAAAAGCCCTTATTTAGAAAACTAAGCAATATTTTTTCTGGTATAAATGCATAATAATATTTATTTTAGTAGTCGGGAAGGCATCATACTGTATGGCAGCGAAAATTTACATCCGGCTATTTACTTTAGTTATTATTTCGATAGGGTTGTTAGGGGCGAAACCGCATGACCGGAAAATTCGCCGGCTGTATAACCATTCGAAAGTAAGCGTGGTAACCGGAGCGCATAAACAAGCGCTAAAAAGCCTGAATAAATTATTATTACTTAATTCCGCTTACGATTCGGCTTATAACCTGCGGGCAGGAGTTAAAATTTCCTTGAACGATTATTACGGCGCCGAGGCCGATTACCAGCGCGCGCTTCAAATAAATCCGGGCTTTACCCAAGCCTATTTTAACCTCGGCACCATGTACCTGCAGTACGGGCATTTTAACCAGGCCCTGGAAAACCTGAACCGCGCCCTGGAAATTAAACCTGGCTTTAACGATGCCTTGAATAATAAAGCCATCATTTATACCACCACCCGCCGTTACCGCGAAGCCATAACCGTTTATGACACCTTAATTGCCCGTCAACCCAAAGTTTACCGGTACTACCTGAACCGGAGCTTCCCCAAAAGAAAAATAGCGGACCTGGAAGGTGCTTTGCAGGATTTAGAAAAAGCCATAGAAATATATCCTTTTGATTACAGTGCTCATTACAACCGGGGCGAAGTACTGTTGGCCTTAACCCGTCACCGGGCCGCTGTTTCGTCCTTTGAATTTGCGCGCCGGCTTTATCCGAAGGTATTTTACGGCAACATGAACCTGGGCCGGGCTTATCTGGTAGCAGGACAAAGCACTAAAGCCATCGCCATTTTCAACCAAGCCATCCGGAAAAACCAGAACAACGGCGAAGCTTATTACCTTCGGGGAATCGAAAGAATCAAACAGAAAAAGTTACGGCTGGCTTACAGTGATTTGCGAATTGCACAAATGCTGGGTTTCAGCGCCGCCTCAGAAAAATTAACCCAGCTACAGCATCAACAGGCTTCGCTTAAATAACACTTTAACCCTGCTACTACGAATATTTACTTGGCATTATCCGGTAAATCAAAAGAAGCGCATTACTTTTTGTTTAGTAGTTTACATCTGCCAAATATTCATGCCGGCAGCCACCTCAAATCACCGGAGCTTTCTGGTTTTTGCTAGCAATGTAAAAGACCGCCCGTCGCTTACTTCAATGGTTTACCTTCCATACGGACCTCCGAGCGGCAGCTTTAATTTACCCCAGTTGCCAATCCAAAGTTTAAACTTCTATATTTGCAGGAAGCAATATGGTATTACCATTTAAACTAACATAACCATGTATACGTTCCTTTTGCATCTTCACTCTGTTAATCGTTGGTTGGTT